>NZ_JAPJEE010000022.1:0-66411 GCF_030731885.1 Shewanella sp. ULN5 | reverse complement strand
AAATCCCCACCAGAATACTGGTAGGGATTATCATTCATCTTCAAGATCGGTCAAGTGCCCTTAAACGATCGGCATTGGCAATACTTTAGCAGGCTTTTTTATTGGTGGCTGTTAGAGGCTTAGCTGTGGTATTGCTCACAGGCATAAAGAGTGTTTTCAAGCAAACTGGCAATCGTCATAGGGCCAACGCCACCGGGTACTGGCGTAATGTGTGCCGCATTTTGAGCTGCTACGTCATATTGTACGTCACCGACTAAGCTGCCATTGTCTAAACGGTTAATTCCCACATCGATCACAATCGCACCCGGTTTTATCCATTCTCCAGGAATAAATCCTGGCTTACCTACGGCAACAACAACAAGATCAGCTTGACGTACTTTCTGCTCAAGGTTTTTGGTAAAACGATGACAAGTCGTGGTGGTACATCCAGCTAATAACAATTCTAATGTCATTGGTCGGCCAACAATATTAGATGCGCCAACAACGGTGGCGTCTAAACCATAGGTGTCAATACCCGTAGATTTGATCAGCGTCATAATTCCCATTGGGGTACAAGAGCGTAAAACCGGAATACGCTGTGCTAGGCGACCAACATTATAAGGGTGAAACCCATCAACATCCTTATCAGGACGAATATGCTCAATCACTTTAGAGTCATCAATATGAGCAGGTAAAGGTAACTGTACTAAGATGCCGTCGATGGCAGGATCCTCATTACACTTATCAATTAATGCTAAAAGCTCTGCTTCTGTTGTTGATACATCAAGGTCAAAAGATTGCGATTGAAAACCGACTTCTTCGCAGGCCTTACGCTTACTGCCAACGTAGACTTGAGACGCAGCATCGCAGCCGACTAAGATCACCGCCAGCCCTGGTACCCGGAGTCCAGCTTCTTTACGAGCGTTAACTTTCTGTTTAAGGGTGCTGCGAATAGATTGTGCAATGGCTTTACCGTCAATAATTTGAGCAGTCATGGCTGTAGAGGTTCCTTAGAGTGACGCGGTATAGATTGATGAAGTTAATCGAACGCTATTCTAACAGGCGTATGAAAGTGTGTCATTTGCTTCACTAGGAAAATACAGTGAATAAACTATTCGCGCTATGATGCTAATCACCTTTTTGCTGCTTAAATCAACACACAGATAATTAGCTAAAAAAAATCGTTGACGATCGCAAGGTGACTCGTTAAGATGCGCTCCGTTCTTGAGACTATATAGAACGTTTACATCGGTGATTAGCGCAGCCCGGTAGCGCATCTCGTTTGGGACGAGAGGGTCAGAGGTTCGAATCCTCTATCACCGACCAAATTTCATTATTTGCTTAAATAAGATTTTTGCGGATAATATAACAAGCAAGATAGCTTGTTAAGTCAGACAGGATACAGCGAATGCTGTGCCATGCGCCCGTAGCTCAGTTGGATAGAGCACCCGCCTTCTAAGCGGGTGGTCGCAGGTTCGAATCCTGCCGGGCGTACCATTTCAATGGTGATTGTAGCTCAGTTGGTAGAGTCCCGGATTGTGATTCCGGTTGTCGTGGGTTCGAGCCCCATCAGTCACCCCATTATTCCAAAGCGATTTTTGCATCAGTCAAAATCAATTTGATGAAATAGTTGCACATTATTCGTGCGATTGTATTAAAAGCGACCTTAGGTCGCTTTTTTTATGTCTTAAAACCCACTATTGATGCTCGACTATGCAAAAAACGCTCGCTATAATGTCGCGTCTTGATAAATATCAATTATGAGCTACTAGTGCCAACAGCGTCTTCAGCATCACTAAATCGCTGTGCTGGGTCTTCTAGTCAAAATCCATGGTCAAGAAACGAATACTTAATAGTTGAGATATCGACTATTACAAAGGACGTTAGACATATTTCGAGGTAAAACAATGCAAGTTTCTGTTGAAACAACTCAAGGCCTAGAGCGTCGCCTAACCATTTCTGTTCCTGCTGAACAAATTGAAAAAGTGGTAAAAGACAACTTATTACGTGAAGCTAAACGTGCACGTATTCCAGGTTTCCGTCCTGGTAAAGTACCTGCTTCAGTAATTGAAAAACGTTATGGCGCAGCTATTCGTCAAGACGTTACTGGCGAAATCATGCAACGCAACTTCATTGAAGCTATTGTCGCTGAAAAATTAAACCCAGCGGGTGCGCCAGTTTTTGCTCCTGGTAAAGTAGAAGGCGAGAACTTTGAGTTCGTAGCAACTTTCGAAATTTACCCAGAAGTGACATTAACAGGCTTAGATTCAATCACTGTTGAACAACCTAAAGCTGAAGTTAATGACGCTGATGTTGATGCAATGATTGAAACTTTACGTAAGCAACACGCAACTTATGCGCCTGTTGAGCGTGAAGCAGCTGATGGCGATAAAGTGAAAATGAACTTTGTTGGCAGCGTTGATGGTGAAGAGTTTGATGGCGGTAAAGCTGATGACTTCGAACTTCAATTAGGCAGTAACCGTATGATCCCTGGATTTGAAACCGGTATTTTAGGTCACAAAACAGGTGAAGAATTCGAAATCGAAGTGTCATTCCCTGAAGATTACCACGCTGAAAACTTAAAAGGTAAAGCGGCTAAGTTCGTTATTACTTTAACTGAAGTTCAAGCGGCTAACCTTCCTGAAGTTAACGATGAATTCGCTTCACTATTCGGTATTGCTGATGGTGGCTTAGATGCACTTAAAGCTGAAATCCGTAAAAATATGTCTCGTGAACTTGAGCAAGCGTTAAAAGCTAACGTTAAAGAGCAAGTGATCACTGGCTTATTAGCTGCTAACGACATCACAATTCCATCTGCATTAGTTGATGGTGAAGTAAACGTTCTTCGTCAGCAAGCTATGCAACGTTTTGGCGGCGACGCTAAAAACATGCCTGAATTACCAGCTGACTTGTTCACAGAACAAGCTGAGCGTCGTGTGAAGATTGGTTTACTATTAGGTGAAGTAATCAAAACTAACGAGCTAAAAGCTGAAGATACTCGCGTTAATGCATTAATCGAATCAATGGCTTCTGCTTATGAAGATCCATCTGAAGTTGTTGCTTACTACAATGGCAACAAAGAACTGATGCAAAACATGCGTAACGTTGCTTTAGAAGAGCAAGCGGTTGAAGCTTTACTTAAAACTGCAAAAGTAACCGTTAAAGACGTCGCTTTTGAAGAATTTATGAACAAGGCTACCGGTCGCGCATAACCTTAGCTTGACTTAACAAGCGGTTCGCCATTTATAATGGCTCGTATGAGGTTCTCATACGAGCCATTTTTTATTTTAGGGAAATGAATAATGTTTAAAGCGCCAGAATCTGTACTTAATGCTCTTGTACCTATGGTTGTTGAACAAACCGCTAAAGGTGAACGTTCATACGATATCTACTCTCGTTTATTAAAAGAGCGCGTGATCTTTTTAGTAGGCCAAGTTGAAGAGCACATGGCTAATCTGATTGTGGCTCAACTATTGTTCCTAGAGTCAGAAAGCCCAGACAAAGATATTTATTTATATATTAATTCGCCAGGTGGTTCGGTTACAGCAGGCATGGCGATATATGACACTATGCAATTTATCAAGCCAAATGTTAGCACCGTTTGTATGGGTCAAGCATGCAGCATGGGTGCATTCCTACTTGCTGGTGGTGCTAAGGGTAAACGTCATTGTCTACCTAATTCTCGAGTGATGATCCATCAGCCATTAGGCGGTTTCCAGGGCCAAGCATCTGATATCGCTATTCATGCTCAGGAAATCTTAGGCATTAAAAATAAACTGAATGAGATCCTAGCTGAGCACACAGGCCAGCCTATGGAAGTGATTGAGCGTGATACAGACCGTGATAACTTCATGAGTGCTCAGCAAGCAACTGACTACGGCTTAGTTGATTCAGTAATGACATCGCGTAGCTAATACAAGCTGATTTTTTGCTGTGACTAGGTTATTCTTACATTAATTGTGAGAATAACTTGGGTATGCAGCATTCAAAGCATATCGACAAGCAGAGCTCAGACGTAAGGTCTAGGCTGCAACCAGAGGTAGAATAATGGGCGATAACAAAAATAACGGTGACAGCACAAAGCTGCTGTACTGCTCTTTTTGCGGAAAAAGCCAACATGAAGTCAGAAAGCTGATTGCTGGCCCATCGGTATATGTATGCGATGAGTGTGTGGAATTGTGTAATGACATTATCCGTGAAGAAATCAAAGAGATTTCTCCTAAGCGTGATGATGACAAATTACCTACGCCGCATGAATTACGTAATCACTTAGATGACTATGTTATTGGCCAAGATAAAGCTAAAAAAGTCTTAGCGGTCGCGGTATACAATCACTACAAACGTCTTAAAAATGCGTCGCCCAAAGATGGCATAGAATTAGGTAAAAGTAATATTTTGCTCATTGGCCCAACGGGCAGTGGTAAAACATTATTAGCCGAAACCTTAGCGCGCTCGCTAAATGTGCCGTTTACTATGGCAGATGCTACCACGTTAACCGAAGCCGGTTATGTGGGCGAGGACGTTGAAAACATCATTCAAAAGTTACTGCAAAAATGCGACTACGATGTCGAAAAAGCACAACGTGGCATCGTGTATATCGACGAGATTGATAAAATCAGCCGTAAGTCTGACAACCCATCCATTACCCGTGATGTGTCAGGTGAGGGCGTTCAGCAGGCTTTGCTTAAGTTAATTGAAGGAACTGTTGCATCCGTGCCTCCTCAAGGTGGCCGAAAGCATCCTCAGCAGGAGTTTTTACAGGTTGATACCTCTAAAATCCTATTCATCTGTGGTGGGGCATTTGCAGGCCTTGAGAAAGTGATTGAGCAGCGTGCCCATACGGGTACCGGTATTGGTTTTGGTGCAGAAGTTAAAGGTGAGGCTGATAAAGCCACGATTTCTGAAACCTTAGGGCAAGTTGAACCTGGCGACTTAGTCAAATTTGGTTTAATCCCTGAGTTTATCGGACGTTTACCTGTAGTGGCAACATTGACTGAATTAGACGAAGACGCGTTAATTCAAATTTTATCTCAGCCTAAAAATGCGCTAACTAAACAGTATGCGGCATTATTTGAGATGGAAAATGTTGAGCTTGAGTTCCGTGATGATGCATTGAAAGCCATTGCTAACAAAGCCATGAACCGTAAAACTGGTGCACGTGGTTTACGTTCAATTGTTGAAAGTATCTTACTTGACACTATGTACGATATTCCTTCACAAGACGGTGTTGTTAAAGCCGTTGTTGATGAGTCAGTCGTAAAAGGTGAATCAGCCCCTATTCTGATTTATGAAAATAATGAAGCTCAGGCAGTATCTGGCGAACAATAAATGTACAGCTAGGTAATAAGTTGAAAAATAAGGAGTCCATTGGGCTCCTTTTTTCGTATTGACCATTGAAACTGAGTACATGACCCCAATATACTCAGTAATAAGTCTTTTCATGAAACGGAATCGAGCCATGACCCAAGAGCGTGAAGCGCATATCGAACTCCCCGTATTACCCCTACGTGATGTAGTGGTATATCCCCATATGGTTATTCCGCTATTCGTCGGACGGGAAAAATCTATTCGTTGCTTAGAGTCAGCAATGGAACAAGACAAACAAATTCTATTAGTCGCACAACGAGATGCCGATCTTGATGAGCCAACAAAAGACGATATTTTTGATATCGGCACAGTTGCCTCTATTTTGCAGCTGTTAAAACTGCCTGACGGTACTGTTAAAGTGCTCGTAGAAGGTGGTCAACGCGCTAAAATTACTCGTTATACTCAAGATGAAGCCTTTTTTGTTGCAACAGCTGAATACTTAGAATCTGAATCTCTGGCAGAAAAAGAAGAAGAAGTGCTTGTTCGCAGTGCTATCGGCCAGTTTGAGGGTTACATCAAATTAAATAAGAAAATTCCTCCAGAAGTACTGACTTCGTTAACCGGAATTGATGAAGCGGCTCGTTTAGCTGACACTATGGCGGCTCACATGCCTCTTAAGCTTGAAGACAAACAGTCTGTGCTTGAGATGATCAATGTTGGTGAGCGATTAGAATACCTGATGGCTATGATGGAAGCGGAAATTGACTTGTTGCAAGTTGAGAAGCGCATTCGCACCCGTGTTAAAAAGCAGATGGAAAAAAGTCAGCGTGAGTACTATTTGAATGAGCAAATGAAAGCCATTCAAAAAGAGCTTGGCGATATTGATGAAAGCCATGACGAATTTGAAGTATTAGGCAAAAAGATTGAAGAGTCAGGCATGCCAAAAGATGCCAAAGACAAAGCCAGTGCTGAATTGAATAAGTTAAAAATGATGTCACCTATGTCAGCAGAAGCCACGGTTGTGCGTAGCTATGTTGATTGGATGACGTCAGTACCTTGGAAGAAACGTTCAAAAATTAAACGTGATTTGGCCAAGGCGCAAGACGTTTTAGATACCGATCATCACGGTCTTGAAAAAGTAAAAGAACGTATTTTGGAATATTTGGCGGTTCAAAGCCGAGTTAAGCAATTAAAAGGGCCGATTTTATGCTTAGTCGGGCCACCGGGTGTGGGTAAAACTTCACTTGGTCAGTCTATTGCTAAAGCGACTGGCCGCGAATATGTGCGTGTTGCATTAGGTGGCGTGCGTGATGAAGCTGAAATTCGCGGACATCGTCGTACTTACATTGGTTCTATGCCAGGTAAAATCATCCAAAAAATGGCTAAAGTGGGCGTTAAAAACCCATTATTCCTTTTAGATGAAATTGATAAAATGAGCTCAGATATGCGTGGCGATCCATCGTCAGCATTACTTGAGGTATTAGATCCAGAGCAAAATGCGACATTCAACGACCACTATTTAGAAGTGGATTATGATTTGTCAGACGTAATGTTTGTTGCAACGTCTAACTCAATGGACATTCCCGGTCCTTTATTAGACCGTATGGAAGTGATCCGTTTATCTGGCTATACCGAAGATGAAAAACTCAATATTGCAAAACAGCACTTACTGACAAAGCAGATTGAGCGCAACGGCTTAAAAGCGAAAGAAATTAAAGTAGATGACAGTGCCATATTAGGCATTATCCGCTACTACACTCGTGAAGCGGGCGTGCGTTCTTTAGAACGTGAGTTATCTAAAATTTGCCGTAAAGTGGTTAAGCAGATTTTATTAGATAAATCGGTTAAAACCGTAGAAGTTAACCAAGATAACCTGAAATCATTTTTGGGTGTGCAACGATTTGATTACGGTAAAGCAGAATCGAGCAACCAAATTGGCCAGGTCACTGGTTTAGCTTGGACTCAAGTCGGTGGAGATTTACTTACTATCGAAGCAACATCCGTTGCTGGTAAAGGTAAACTTACCTATACCGGTTCGTTAGGCGATGTGATGCAAGAGTCGATTAAAGCGGCAATGACAGTTGTACGGGCTAGGGCTGAACAGTTAGGTATCAATGCTGATTTTTATGAGAAGCGTGATATTCATGTGCACGTGCCAGAAGGCGCTACACCAAAAGATGGTCCTTCAGCAGGTGCGGCGATGTGTACGGCTTTAGTGTCAAGCTTAACTGGTAACCCTGTGCGCAGTGATGTGGCCATGACCGGTGAAATCACTCTTCGAGGTGAGGTTTTACCGATTGGCGGTTTAAAAGAAAAACTACTGGCAGCTCATCGTGGTGGCATTAAACACGTGTTGATCCCCAAAGAAAATGAGCGTGATTTGGAAGAAATTCCACAAAACGTCATAGCAGATTTGAAAATTCATCCAGTTCGTTGGGTTGATGAAGTATTGAAATTAGCGCTTGAACGCCCGGTTGAAGGCTTCGAAGTGGTTAAAAAGTAGCTGTTTAGTAAAAAAAGTGCTCTAGAGCATAAAAAAAGTGAAAAAAGGGGCTTAACAAAACGCTTAGCTGTGGTAGCCTAGGTTTGTGGAGAGTCAGGCACACCAAGCCCTTGGCGCACCTGACTTTGAGCTGTATCCAATTTTTATTTTTTTGGTTTTCTATGAAATTTGACATAGTGTCGAATTTTAAACAAAAAGCCTCCGCAGACCGCTCTAAACATGGATTTGGTTGCGGCGCGACAATAACATTCAAGGGGATGACATGAACAAATCTGAACTAATCGAGAAAATTGCTTCTGGTGCTGATATTTCTAAAGCTGCTGCTGGTCGTGCACTAGATTCATTTATTGCTGCTGTGACTGAAGGCTTAAAAGAAGGCGATAAAATTTCTCTAGTTGGTTTTGGTACATTTGAAGTACGTCAACGTGCTGAGCGTACTGGCCGTAACCCACAAACGGGTAAAGAAATTAAAATTGCTGCTGCGAAGATTCCTGCATTCAAAGCTGGCAAAGCGCTTAAAGACGCTGTTAACTAAGAAATAGTTAATAACGTTGCCTTTATTAAGGCATTCGTAATGTAAGCACTGCTATGGCGGTGCTTTTTACGAAATGAAATATCAATTGTTAAGTCATTGATATTCGGAGTATTGGGTTATACCCTGGGTAGCGTCTGATAACTCCATGTAAACAAGGCGCATCGACAAGAGATGCGCCTTTTTATTTTAGTCGCAACAAGCGAGAATTCAGATGTTAGAAAAAATCCGCGAAGGATCACAGGGAGTTGTTGCTAAAACGATTCTAATTCTTGTGATACTTTCATTTGCTTTTGCTGGTGTCAGTAGCTATTTAGGCTCTAACACTGGTGTTCCAGCTGCTATTGTTAATGGTACTGAAATTCCTGAAGCTGAATTAGAACAAGCTTTCCAAAATGAACGTGCAAGTTTAAAGCAGCAATATGGCGAAATGTTTGATGCCTTATCTGCTGATGACAATTATATGCAAAGTATTAAAGCCAGTGTGTTAGATCGCTTAGTGGCAAATGCTTTGGTTGATCAAGCTGCAAGTGATCTTGGTTTGCGCGTATCAGACGAACAAATAAAACAAGCTATTTTCAGTGAACCGGCTTTTCAAACTGATGGCCAATTTGATAACGATCGTTATCAAGCAGTTTTACGCCAACTAAATTATCAGCCTATAACGTTCCGTAATATGATGCATGTCGATATGACACGTCGTCAGTTATTAAACGCATTGTTAGGTAGCGACTTTGTCCTAGATGGTGAAGCTAAGCAATTGGCTGAAGTTCAAAATCAAACTCGCGACATTCGTTATATCGCCGTGGATGCAATGCCTTTCCTTGCTACTGCAAACGTGACGACGGAAGATGCTAAAGCATATTACGACAGTAACTTAACTCAATTTAATAGTCCTGAGCAGGTTAGCCTAGAATATGTTGAGTTAAATGTTAATGATATTGCTAAAGATGTCTCAGTTGATGATGCTGAAATCAGCCAAAATTATGAAGATAATCAAGCACAATACCAAACGCCCGAAAAACGTTTAGCAAGTCACATCTATGCCGCGAGTGGCGATGATGCGGCTGACAAGGCTAAATTAGAAGCCATTGCGGCTCGTATCGCAGCGGGTGAAGATTTTGCTGAATTAGCTAAAACAGAATCAGAAGATCAATTCAGTGCTGAGCAGGGCGGTCAAATTGACTGGTTTGAACAGGGCGTGATGGATCCTGCATTCGATGAAGCGTTATTTGGTCTTGAAAAAGGGCAAGTATCAGGTGTTGTTAAAGGTGAGTTCGGATTCCATATCATCAAATTAGTTGATATTCAGCCAGGTGCTGTAGCTGCGTTTGATGATGTAAAAGATAAAATTATTGCTCAAGTTAAAGAAAAGAAAGCACTAGATATCTTTTATGGTTTACAGACTAAGCTTGCTGATACCAGTTATGAAATTCCTGACACTTTGTTAGATACTGCTAACGCCGTTAAAAAAGAAGTGCAAACAACAGGTTTATTTACCCGTGATAACCCACCGGCTAACTTGAACAAACCTGCACTGGTTAAAGCTGCGTTTTCAGATCAAGTACTGACAAGTGGCATGAACAGCGATGTGATTGAACTTGAGCCTAATCATGTAGTGGTTATTCGTGTTAAGCAGCATCTGGATGCTGGCACTTTGAGTTTCGATAAAGTTGAAACCAACATAGTGCAACGTCTTAAACAAGAGAAAGCCAATGAAACAGCCCGTGAAAAAGCAGCGGGTTACATGACTCAACTAAAAGCGGGTGATTTTGCTCTTACAGATGCTCAACTGATCACTGTGTCTAAATTAGGCCGCTTTAATCAAGACATTGATGCTGCCATTGCCAATAAAGCTTTCAAGATGCCTACGCCAGAAGCTGGGGCTGTGTCAATTGATACCGCGGCATTAGGTTCAGGATATGCTGTCGTTGTGCTTGATAAAGTTAATGCAGCTGAGACTATTGAAGCAAGTGCATTACAGTCAGTAAAAGAAGGTCTTGCTCGTCAATACGGACAAGCTGATTATCGTGCAGTGATTGATTCTCTTAAAGCGAAAGCAACAATTGAATATCCTGTAGCTGAGTAATTTTTATTAGCAATAATAAGCCAAGGTGATTATGACCTTGGCTTTTTTGTTTCTAAAAATCAGACTTTTATTTATGATGAAGATTGACTACGTTACCTTGAACCTTCAAGACGTGAATAATAGTTCGTAGCTTTAACGTAAACATTGATTAAAATAAGGCGCTACTGTGGCTCTAGAACAACAATTTGAGCATGTTTTACAATTCATTGATGAGCATTTAAGTGAAAACCTGTCGCTCGCACTCTTAGCGGATAAAGCAGGGGTGCCAGTTAATCATTTCGAATTTATTTTCCATAGTTTGTATCATACTCAATTCAAAGACTATTTATCATTATTACGCAATATGGAAGCGGCTCAAACCTTAAGTTTTGATAAGTCAGTGAGTATTGAACACGTTGCTCAAATAGCAGGTTATGCCTCAACCACGGCATTTGTTGATGGTTTTACTCTCAGTATTGGTCAAAGCCCTGAATCGTTTAGACAAGCGCCAAACTGGGCCAATTTTTTTTCGAAGCAACAGCCGTTAAAAACGCTCTCAGAAGGGCATGAACAATTAGGCTATTTAGATGCCAATATTCGCGTTGAGACGCTGGAAGAGCTTGAATTGCTGATGATTGAACATCGTGGCCCTGCATTATATGTTTCTCAGTCTATTCAGGCCTTAATTGCGTTTAGAAAAGCACACAGCTTACTGCCATCGCAACAGCGTACATTCAATTTTATTTATTCTTTGCCTCAGGATCACAGCCACAATTATTCAATCGACATTGGTGTGAGTGTATCTCAAGCACAGTTAAGCGCGTTACAGGAGGTATTGTCTGGCTCTGCTCATTTTAAGGTAAAAACATTGCCTAAAGGACGCTATGCGGTGTTATCCCATAATGGTTCTCAAGATGAATTAAACGGTAAAATAAAGTATTTGTATGGCACTTGGCTGACAAAGATGAACTATCAGCTTAGAGAGCAGCCATTAACATTTGAACGCTTTGATATGGGGAATGATGATGAGAATGTTAATCTTAAAATCTATTTAGCAATTACATAAACTTGCAGTGCAGGGGGCTGTAATACATGGCTAATAAAATAACAAAAAACCAGCCTAGGTGGCTGGTTTTTAATGGTATGACAATATTGATTATAGGCTAATCACGTCAAACTCTACATTTGGATCGACATCAGCTTCGTAATCGATACCTTCAATACCAAAGCCAAATAGCTTCAAAAATTCTTCTTTGTATTCGCGGTAATCGGTTAGCTCAGATAAATTCTCAGTGGTCACTTGTGGCCACAGATCACGGCAATGCTTCTGAATTTCTTCACGTAATTCCCAGTCATCTAAGCGTAAACGATTTGATTCATCTACTGCAGGCGCTTGACCGTCAGCGCGGTATAAACGCTCGCTGAACATACGATAAATTTGGTCCATACAGCCTTCATGAAGACCTTCTTCACGCATCTTCTTAAATACCATGGCGATATACAATGGCATTACCGGAATGGCAGAACTTGCTTGGGTTACTACACTTTTAAGCACAGCAACATTGGCACTGCCGCCAGTTGCAGACAACTTGGTATTTAACGCATGCGCGGCACGGTCTAAATCCATTTTGGCTTTACCTAATGCCCCGTGCCAGTAGATTGGCCAGGTGATCTCGGTACCAATATAGCTATAAGCTACGGTTTTACAGCCATCAGCTAATACACCAGCCTGTGAAAGGGCTTCCATCCACAGTTCCCAATCTTGTCCGCCCATGACCGTCACAGTGTCGGCAATTTCTTGTTCTGTAGCAGGTTCAACTGAGGTTTCAATAATGGTGTCTTTGTTAGTATCGACTGCTGTTGCGCTATAGGTTTCACCCATAGGTTTTAGGCTTGAACGGATAACTTCACCAGTATCTGGTAATTTACGCACTGGAGAGGCCAGTGAATAAACCACCATATCAATTTGATCTAAGTCTGCTTTAATCAGCTCAATGACTTTTTGTTTAGCTTCATGACTGAAAGCATCGCAGTTTATACTTTTTGAATATAAACCTTCGGCTTTAGCAAACTTATCAAACGCGGCAGAGTTATACCAACCTGCAGTACCGGGTTTGGTTTCTGAGCTTGGTTTTTCAAAAAATACACCGATTGTGGCCGCGTCACTACCAAATGCTGAAGCGATACGTGAAGATAAACCATAACCACTTGATGAACCGACAACTAATACTTTCTTAGGGCCGTTTGATATTTTACCTTTGGCTTTAGTGAGTTCGACTTGTTCTTTGACGTTAGCCTCACAACCAACAGGGTGAGTCGTGGTACAAATAAAGCCACGAATTTTGGGTTTAATAATCATAAGTCAGTTTCTTCCTTTTTAGTTGGCACTAGGATAATAAGTTCATCGGTGAAATGGCACTGATTTTTGTCTAAAGTGCCTAATTTGGCCAGTGGTTGGAGCAGTTTAACGCTTTTGCATAAATTGACTTTGCTCTTGGATAAGCCTTTGGGTGTATTCATGTTGTGGTGACGTGAATAAGTCTTCTGTTTTGGCTTTTTCTACTAAGCAACCATTTTGCAGCACCATCACCTTATCACTGATATGCCTAATGATATTTAAATTATGGGACACAAAAATATAGGATAAACCCAGCTCTCTTTGAAGCTTTAAGAGTAAGTTGATGATCTGTGAACGCACCGATAAATCAAGTGCCGTTAACGCTTCATCGGCAATAATAATCTTAGGATTTAGCATCAATGCCCTGGCCACTGCCACACGTTGTTTTTGTCCTTCAGACACCATGTGCGGATAAAAATTAACATGTTCGGGCAATAAACCGACTTTCCTTAAGGTATCAATAACCTGAACTTTACGCTCTTCAGCAGATAAATCGGTACTGAAACGCAGTGGCTCATTTAATAAATCACCAATAGTTAATCTAGGATTCAACGAAGTGTTTGGATCCTGAAATATCATTCTGATTAGACGGCAACGTTGCTTTAAATTGCGAGACTCTAAGGCTTCGCCTTCAAAAAATATATCGCCACTGCTGCGCTGCTCTGCACCGACAAGAATACGAGCCAAGGTCGATTTCCCAGATCCAACTTCACCGACAATCGCCAAGGTTTCACCTCGCTCAAGCTCAAATGAAACTGGCATTAAGGCATCATAATATTGTGGCGTAAATCCCTTATAACCTGTTAAGTACTGTTTACTTAGGTTAGTCACTTTAAGCAAAGGTGTTGTCATCGGCTTCTTGCTCATTTTTGTAAGGGAAGTGGCATGCAAATGCACGATCTTTTAATTGCTCTAAATTGGGTTGTTTAACACATTGACGCTTCGCTTCTGGACATCTAGGCCCCAGACGACAGCCTGCAGGCAGATTCTGAACCGATGGTGATGAACCCTGTAGTGTTGGTAAGTTGGATTTGTGACGCATCTTACCAGTGTAATCAGGTAAATTCTTTAACAAGGCCCGTGTATAAGGGTGAAAAGGGCTTGAGACTAATTCTGATGTCAAGCCAGATTCCATCATTTGCCCACCATACAGCACCGTGAGGTGGTCACAATACTGAACTAAGGTCTCAAGTTCATGGCTGACTAATAAAATGGACACATTTTGTAGCTGATTTAACTGCGATAGTAGTCTGAAAATTTGTGCTTGGGTGTTTAATTCCATCGAATTGGTCGGTTCGTCAGCTATTAGCAACTTGGGATGGTTTGCCACAGCCATAGCAATCATGACTTTTTGGCATTCGCCTTCAGATAATTCCCAAGGAAAACATTTCATTAAGGCTTTAGGACTTTTAATGCCGACTTTATGGAGCCATTTTTGGGCGTTTAAATAAGTATCTTTTGACCTACGCCAAAAAGGCACATTTTTATTGGGAGTGATGGCCTCGATTAATTGACTGCCGACGGTCTTAACCGGATCTAAGCTGCCTGAGGGATCTTGAAAAACCATCGAAATATCACTACCCATAATACAGCGACGCTCTTTTGCGGTTAACTCTAATAAGTTTTGCCCATCAAACATCATTCTGTCGGCAATAACATGCCAGTTTGGACCAAGAATACCGAGAATGGCTTTTGCCAGAATACTTCTGCCAGATCCTGATTCACCAACTAGTCCATGGATTTCGCCAGGATTCATGGTCAAACTCACTTTCTCGAGCACAGCGACCCTACCCGTGTCGGTATCCAGCTCTATGGTAAGGTTTCTAATATCGAGTAATGGCATAGGTTAGTTTCTTATTGGGGCTATTGCGGAACGTAATCCGTCGCCCACAAGGTTAACGGCAAGTACGCTGAATAAAATGGCTACACCCGGAATAGTCACCGTCCAAGGTGCTAGTAAAAGGTTATCAAGTCCTTGAGCGATCATCGCTCCCCATTCAGGACTGGGAGCCTGGGCTCCTAAGTTGAGAAACCCAAGTGCTGCGATATCTAATATTGCCGCGGAAATAGCCATAGTGACTTGAATAATCAGTACTTCCCAAACGTTTGGCATGATGACATACCAAAATATTTGCAAATCGTTGGCACCATCCAGTTTGGCCGCTGTTACATATTCTTTTTGTAGCTCTTCATGTACCGCTTGATGTATGGTGCGAATAAATTGCGGCACCATTGCAATTCCGACTGCCCAAAAGACATTACTTAATCCTGGTCCAATAACGGCGACCACCAAAATTGCCATTAATAAGGATGGGATAGAGAGTAAACCATCAAGCAAATGGCCTAAAATACTCGATTTTAAACCGCGCATCATGCCGGAAACCGCGCCAATAATAAAGCCAAAGAATAAAGCACAACTGACAATAATCAATGACATACCGAAGGTTAATTGCACGCCGTGTAATATTCGGCTGAAAATATCACGTCCTAGATCATCGGTGCCAAGAAAGTACTCAACATGTCCTAATGGATCCCATGATGGTGGTAAAAGCAGTATCTGCTGATTCTGTTCATTCACTGAATAAGGAGCAATAAATGGTGCAAGAAGGGTTAATACCAGTAAAAATCCAACGCCCCAAAGGCCAATTAAAGCAAATGGGTTATGGGAGAATGATTTCCATACACGCCCAGCAGGAGTCGCAATATAATCCTGCTTATAAATCTTAATAGGTGGCATACAGTTCCTTTTTACTCATGGGGTTAATGGCTGTATGAATAAACTCAATCAATATACTAAGGAAAATAATCAATAATGATACAGATAAAATACCTGCTTGAATGACGGTATAGTCACGTTGATAAATGCCTGACACTAGCCAGCTTCCCACTCCAGGCCAGGAGAAAATAACTTCTACAACAATACCATAGCTTGCAAATGAACCTAACATAATACCGATACTTTTAAGTACGGGGATCATCGCATTGGGTAAAGCATGACGAATGATAATTTTGAGGGTATGTAATCCACGCGCTTCTGCAGCACGAATATAGGTTTGATTCATCACTTGCAACATTGCTTGACGAGTAATACGCACAATTAAAGTAAAAGGCAGTACGGCCAAGGTTATTGCGGGTAAAATCAAATGCATCAAGGCATCGACAAAAGCTTGCTGGCTGTATATTGAATCAGAGAGTAAGGTATCAATTAACATAAAACCGCTCACGGTCTCTATTTGATACAAAAGATTAATTTGCCCTGAAATGGGTAGCCAGCCTAAATTAACCCCAAACCACAATGAGAGCGTCAACCCAAGCCAGAACACTGGAATGGAGTAGCCAGTTAATGTCAGCCCTAAAATACTGCGTTGTATCAGCTTATTTTTACTGAGCGCGGCAGTAACACCAATGGGTACACCGAAAATTAACGCAATAAACCCTGAAAATAACGACAGCTCAAATGATGCAGGCAGCACGGTTTTCAATTCTTCAAAAACCAATTGTTGTGAGTTATTCGAGATGCCCATGTTGCCACTTAAACGTTGTTCAACGTAGGCAATAAATTGGCTAAAACGGTTGCTATCTAAATTGAAATCGTCGTTAGCTTGAGTGATTTGAGCTGCAGTGGGTTGTTGGATCCCAGTGAGAGCATAGTGTTCGTTAACAGGAAAAAGATGAGTCGCATAAAACAACACAGCCATCATGATGAGGGTAGTGGCTAAAAATAAGCTAACTCGTCTAAAAAAGTATCGCCACATGGTTAATTACTCTCTTGATGATTTTGTACGATTTTGGCAAATGCAATACCACCATAAGGTCTGACTTGCATTGACGTAATGGTATCTTTTTTCAAGATAACTTTTTGAGCATGTGCAATCGGGATTAAAGGCACTCGATCACTCAAAATAGCTTCGGCAGCTTGATAGAATGCTTTACGGTCTTCTCTTATGGTGGTGTTTTGTGCTTGCGTTAATAAGTGGTCAAAATCAGCCTGACACCATTTAGATCGATTATTATTTGATGATAAGGCTGCGCAACTCAGCAGGGGGGTAAAAAAGTTATCGGGATCACTGTTATCGGCATTCCAACCAATCAGTACGGAGTCATAATCATCACTGGCCAATTTCTGGGTAAAAACACTCCAATCGTATGAGATAATATTGATTTTAACGCCTACTTTGGCCAAATCTCCCTGAATCAATTCAGCCGTTTTAAGCGCATTTGGGTTATAAATTCGTGCGACAGGCATTGCCCAAATATCAATTGCTAAGTTTTTTATCCCAGCTTGCTCTAAAAGTAATTTGGCTTTTGCTGGATTATATTCATTACTGGCTAGATTGGCTGAATATGCCCAGGATGCTGGCGGCAAAATACCATTCGCTTCAACAGCAATATCATTATAGACCACGTCTAAAATATTCTGTTTATCAATAGCGTGGGCAATGGCTCTTCTTACTCGAATATCATTTAAAGGTGGCTTCTGAGTATTCAACGCCCAAAAAGCGACGTTAAGCCCAGGTTTTGCATCAACTTTGATGTGCTTATGCTGATCAATTACCGCTAACTCGCCGGCTTTAGGTAATGCAGAGACACTGCAGTCCCCTGTGATGAGTTTTGCAATTCGCGCAGTGCTCTTCGGTGTAATATCAAAAACCAGATGCTCTATATCGGGTTGAGCTCCCCAATAATTAGGGTGACGAATATAACGAATATATTCATTTTTAATGTATTGAGTTAATTGAAAAGGTCCGGTACCCACTGGTTGTAAATCTATCTGTTCAGGCACTCCATCTTTGAGTAACTTTGTCGCATATTCCGCGGACAGCATCACGGCAAAATCAGTGGCGAGATTAGATAAAAAAGAAGCATCTTTACGATTCAGATGAAATATAACTTGGTAGTCATTAACCTTTTCAATAGACGAAATAAGCTGTTCAAAACTAATACTTTGAAAGAAAGGGTAACCTGTACGGCTTACTGAATGGTAGGGATGTTGAGAGTCTATAATGCGGTTGAAAGAAAATAATACATCATCAGCATTAAACACTCGTTGCGGTTTAAAACGATGGGTCTCATGGAACAATACGTTATGACGCAGATTAAAGGTATAACTTAAACCATCATCGCTAATGTACCAGTCGGTAGCGAGTCCCGGTACAATATCGCCTAAATCAGGATTGTAATTTACCAGTCTGCTGTATATTTGATGTGATGTGGCATCAATGGTCGTGCCTGAGGTAACAAGTTGTGGATTGAAGCTTTCAGGGTTACCTTCACTGCAATATACCAAGCCCGGCGGAAGAGTTGCTTGGCCACACGCACTGAGTAACAGTCCGGTAAGACATACAAACATTAGTTGAAACCGTTGTTTCAAGAACACAGTCATAGCGAAATCGTATTTTTGCGGATCTGAGTGGTCATTTTAGCAGTGTAAATATCTTGGTAGCAAACAAGTTATTAAATTGTTTTTGGTGACTTTTTATCATCGCCCTTTAAAGCCTAATGGATTAAAGGACGATGTGATTATTTGTTGTTAGAGTAAATTGTATTTTTTTAAGATGCCACGCAATTGATGGTAACTCAGGCCGAGTATTTCTGCGGTTTTCTTTTGATTAAATTGACTTTCAGCTAAGGCCAATTGCAGTAATTCAATTTCTTGCTTTTCGGTATGCTCTTTAAAGTCGAGAGGAAAAGTGATTTGAGCTGCCGTGCCAGAACTTGTTGCGTTAGATAAATCCGACGCTAAAGCAGGGTTTGGGTCAGTGTTAACTTCTTTAACTGGTTCAGCCATTTGAGCCGATGTGGCGGCAACTTGTTGACGTTCTTTTGTTTTTATACGTGTTTGTGGACGATAAGGTGATGCGAATGGATCCAAAATAATATGATCAATCTCCTGTCCGTCGCTTCCTTCACGATAAACACTACGCTCAACCACGTTTTTCAGTTCGCGAATATTACCTGGCCATGTATGGCTCATAAGCTGCTCAACTGCCAATGGGCTGAATCCGCCGAAATATTCTAATTTAAGTTGCCGTGCCATACTGATGGCGAAGTATTCGGCTAAATCCATAATATCTTCTGTACGACAACGAAGTGGCGGTAAGGTGATCACATCAAATGCAAGTCGGTCGAGTAAATCCGCTCGAAATTCGCCTAAATCAGCCAGTGATGGTAAGTCTTCATTGGCAGCACAAATCAAACGCACGTCAGTTTGTACCGTTTTACTGCCACCGACACGTTCGAATTCGCCATATTCAATAACGCGTAATAGTTTTTCTTGGATAAGACCTGATGTGTTCGCTAACTCATCTAAAAATAATGTGCCGCCATTAGCGCGCTCAAAACGACCTTCATGTTTACCTTTTGCGCCAGTAAATGCCCCAGATTCATGGCCAAACAACTCTGATTCGAGTAAGTTTTCACTTAATGATGAGCAATTAAGTTTAATAAAACTTTGATCCCATCTACCTGATAGGTAATGTAAACGTTCTGCTATGAGTTCTTTACCTGTACCGCGTTCACCAATAATCAGTACAGGCTTTGACAAAGTCGCTATTTTCGAGACATGCTCTAATACTTCAAGCAGTGCATTAGATTGTCCGATGAGGTTATCTTGTTGAAATTGCTTATTCACAGTATTTGTTAGTCTTTTACGCTAATTATTGGTGAAAATAATAATAAGTGGCTCCGTACATAAAAGAAAGAGAAATGTGAAAATATAGTTAATCTGTTGATATTAAAGTAATTATAAATGTTGGCACACATAATGTATTAGTTATTGCGTCATCCACATAGAAAACTGAGGTACATATTATGGGTATTTTTTCTCGCTTTGCTGATATCGTTAATTCAAACATCAGCGCAATCCTTGATAAAGCAGAAGATCCAGAAAAAATGGTTCGTCTGATTATACAAGAAATGGAAGATACGGTTGTCGAGGTTCGTTCTACTTCAGCTAAAGTTCTTGCTGAGAAAAAAGAATTGCTTCGCCGTATCACTCGAGTGCAAGAGCAGGTTCACGATTGGGAAGAAAAAGCGGAATTAGCTATTTCTAAAGACCGTGAAGATTTAGCTAAAGCGGCATTAGTTGAAAAGCAAAAAACGGCTACTTTGTTAGCAACGCTTGAAGCTGAATTGAAAGTCGTTGAAGAGCATATTGCGCGTTTAAAAGATGAAGTGAGCCAGTTACAAGAAAAGTTAACTGATGCGCGAGCACGTCAAAAGACTATCATCATGCGTAAGCAAACAGCCACTTCACGTTTAGAAGTAAAAAAGCAGCTTGATTCAAGTAAAATTGATGATGCCATGATGAAATTCGAGCAATATGAGCGTCGGGTTGAAGGACTTGAGGCACAGGTTGATGCTTATGATTTAGGTAAAAAGTCAACTTTAGACGATGAGTTTGCTGCGCTAGCTGCTGAAGATTCTGTTAACGATGAGTTGGCAGCATTAAAAGCAAAAGTAAAAGCAAAAAATCAACCTAAATCAAAAGCGTAATAATTTTTCAGAGGTGAGTTATGGATATGGATCTTCTTATTGCACCAATTATCATTTTTATGATTGTTGTGGCTCCTATCTGGTTGGTGCTTCATTATCGCAGTAAGCGACAAGTGAGCCAGGGGCTCACTGATGAAGAATTTAACCAGCTAAATGATTTAATTGCGAAGGCGGATAAAATGAATGGTCGCATTCATACTTTAGAAGCTATCCTTGATGCAGAATCTCCAGAGTGGAGGACGAAACATGAGCGAGTCTAACGGACGTACCTTATACCGTAATCCGCAATCAGGAAAAATTGCTGGAGTGTGTGCGGGAATCGCAGAGTATTTTAACTTTGAAGTTTGGTTAGTAAGAGTGGTCTCAGCATCAATTTTATTACTAGGTGGCAGCGGTTTTATTGTGGTTATTTACATTGCGATGTGGATGATTTTAGATGTAAAACCACGTAATCAGTCACATTTAGATGCGCACAAAGATATTGAAGTTAAAAAGAAAGTTTGGCAGGCTGGCGAGCCAGCAAAACAGGCGCTATTTGATGTAAATCGTCAGTTTGCATCGTTAGAGTCAAGATTACAAAAATTGGAAAAACATGTCACTTCAGACACTTTTGATTTGAAACGCCAAATCAATAATCTGTAATCAAATCTAGGGCGGTTATCCGCCCTTGTTTTATTTGGAACTTACAATGAGTCTACTGGAACGCTCGTTCAATAAAATCGCTCAATCCGCCCAATCATTGGTTCACCGCAGTACAGATAGGCATGTGCGTTTGGCTGTCACGGGGTTGTCTGGCGCAGGTAAAACCGCTTTTATCACAGGGTTAGTGAATCAGTTATTACACGCGGGACTCAACTTTGATAAGAATCCACTGCCTTTATGGCAAGTCGCTAGAGACGGTCGTTTATTGGGTGTTAAACGTACTTTACAGCCAGATCTCAATATTGCTCGTTTTGATTATCAAAATGCTATGCAAGCTTTGGGTGGGCAACCGCCAGTTTGGCCACCTTCAACACGAAACATCACTGAGCTTAGATTGGCTATTAAATATCGTCCCGAACAAGGGGTATTAGCTAAATTGACAGATTCAGCCACATTATATGTGGATATTGTTGATTACCCAGGTGAGTGGTTATTAGATCTTCCAATGCTTAAACAGGATTTTGCAGCTTGGTGTTTAAACCAGCAGGATGCCGTGACGCGCTTACAAAGCAGTTCATTGTATGCTGTTTTTAGCGATCTTATTGCGGGTATTGAGTTAGCCGCTGCTGCTGACGAACAAGTACTAAAAAAGATTGCCGATACTTATCAAAACTTGCTTAATGAGATGGTACATAAACACGGGTACTATTTTGCACAGCCTGGAAGAATGTTGTTACCCGGTGAATTTGAGCATACTCCATTACTGACTTTTTTCCCGTTGTTAAGTTTATCACCGCTGCAACATGCACAATTCAACGATACTGAAGCAACTAGCTATTACCAGGTGCTAAAAACGCGTTATCAAGAGTATGTTTCCAAAGTGGTAAAACCTTTTTATCAAGATCACTTTGCTAAGTTCGATCGTCAAGTGGTGTTAGTGGATTGTTTAAATGGGCTTAATCATGGGCAAGCGCAGTTCAATGATATGGCACAAGCACTAAACAGCATAATGGAGAGCTTTCAATTTGGTCAATCCAGTCTGCTTAAACGTCTTTTTTCACCCCAAATTGATAAGGTGCTATTTGCCGCAAGTCAGGTAGACCGAGTCACTCGAAGCCAACAGAGTCATATTTTAAATTTATTAACAGAAATGTTAAAACAGAGCCAACATTTTGCACGCTTTGAAGGTTGTGAAGTGGAAACCATGGCGATCAGTGCAATCAAGGCGACTCAACATGGCATGATTAATTCGGCTAATGGTCAGCAAGAAGTGCTTAAGGGTACGGATAAAACCGGAAAGTTAGTAACACTTTACCCTGGAGATGTGCCAAGTCATCTACCACTGGCTGATTTTTGGCAGCAACAAGGCTTTGGCTTTTGTGCATTTTCACCGCCGTCTTTAGCTTCTTTGCCAGATGCCAATGTTGATCCCCAACAGCGCCTTTATCCGCATATTCGCTTAGATCATTTACTAGAGTTTTTGTTGGGCGATAAGCTGACCTAACAATTGAGTAAAAATATGAAGAACAATAACATAAAGCCGGCTCAAGTGTTTTCTGAACAACAAACGGTTGATGCTAAAACAGATGATGCTGTGTCTACAGTGCAACCGCCTTTAAAGCCCGCGCAATCTTTCAATGAGGCTGATTTTATTGATGAGTTGGCATTAGCAACGGACAAAACAGCTGATGACCTTCAATCATTGATGCCAGAGAGTGTGCTTGACGAAGTACTAAAGGAATCGAAGCAACCCAAAAGATGGTCTTTGTTGGCCAAGCTATCGCTTATTTCTGTCGGATTGTTGATTATTGTGCAGACGGTAACGGGTTTATTGACTGCTTTTGAACAAAGCCCATATTTGTTTGGTTTTTATGCATTTGTACTTGGTGTGTTGATCACCTGGTTGAGTGTTATTGTGATTAAAGAGTGGCGAAAACTTGTGGCTCTCAAACAGGTCGGTGTCAATCAAGATACTGCTACCCGATTGGCTGACAGTATGCAGATTGGTGAAGCTGGGCCCTATATTGAGTCATTGCTTCTACATTATCCTGATAACCAGGCTAAGCATGCTTATTTGTCTCAAGTCAGTGTTGAGCATAATGATGCTGAAAAAGTTATGTTATTTGATGACCTTGTGTTATCAGAGCGGGATGAATTAGCCAAAAAATATGTGAGTCGCTTTTCTGCTGAATCAGCTTTGCTGCTTGCTGCTAGTCCATTAGCGGCATTAGATATGGCACTCATTTTATGGCGTAATCAAGCCATGATTTCAAAAATTGCCAAAGTTTACGGTATTGAGCTAGGGTACTGGAGCCGCATAAAGTTGATTCGTTCAATTATCGTCAATATTATCTATGCTGGTACCGCTGAGGTCGCAACCGATTTAGGTACCCAATTATTGTCAGTTGAAATGACAGGTAAGCTATCTGCCAGAGTCGCGCAAGGTTTAGGTGGTGGATTACTGACGGCTAGATTAGGCTATCAGGCTATGGCTTTATGTCGGCCGATTAAGTTCAATAAAAAAAACAAACCTAAGTTAAGCAAAATCCATCAACACTTGTTGTCTGAGATAAAAGGATTAACTGCTGACGCAATTAACCAGTCAAAAGTATTAAAAGCAACTGATGAAAAGCAAAAAGTACAATAAATTAAGCAGATTTTTTGTGGTTTTTTTAATCAAAGTCTAATCTTAATATCTATCTTAATGACGAGATAGATTACTGAGCCCCGCCAGGGAATAGGGAAGTCGGCATTTGGCTCTGATTAGGACATAGGAGAAATAAGATGAAATTATCACCTTTTAGTTTGTTTGCTGTAATGACGATAGGGTTACTATCATTTGCGCATATCAACCTACATGCCGCGCAAGAAACGCCTGCGAAACAAGTGAGTCAAAAAGTGGTTGAGGCTAAATCTGACGTCACCTCAAAAGTGAATATTAATAAAGCTGATTTAGCGGAGTTACAATCATTAAATGGCATTGGTGAAGCAAAAGCTAAGTCTATCATCGAATACCGTAATAAAAATGGTAAATTTAAAGATGTAAAACAGCTGATGGAAGTCAGTGGGATAGGTGAAAAGTTATTAGCGCAAAATGCCGGTAGATTGGTCATTTAACCCTACTTATTAAGATAAAAAAGGAAGCATTTGCTTCCTTTTTGGTTAAATGCTTTTAGTTATTGGGCATTTAGGGCTTGTCCATTGGTGTTGATAGAATCATCACCCATTAAAAACAAGTAGGTTGGCATAATGTCTGCGGGTGATTTTAATGATTGCGGATCTTCAGCTGGGTAAGCTTTAGCGCGCATTTCAGTTTGGGTCGCACCAGGGTTAATACTGTTTACGCGAACCTGTGTGTTATCACACTCATCAGCAAGCACTTGCATCATGCCTTCTGTTGCAAACTTTGAAAATGCATAAGGTCCCCAATAAGCACGACCTTTTCTGCCTACACCGCTAGAGGTGAAGATAATTGAAGCATTAGCAGCTTTGCGCATTACCGGCAATAAAGCTTTTGTTAAAATGGCCTGAGCTGTGACATTCACTTTCATGATTTCTTCCAGTGAAGCCAAATCAATATGCTCAAAAGGACCAAGCGCGCCTAATTGTGAAGCATTGTGCAACAAACCATCTAGTTGACCGAATTGTTCAGCAATGGTTTCAGCCATATCGACATAGTTTTGTTCTGTCGCACCTTTTAAATCTAGTGGCACAATAGCTGGTTTTGGCGCGCCTAAAGCGACAATTTCATCATAGACTTTTTCAAGTTTTTTGACGGTTTTCCCCAATAGAATAACCGTAGCACCATGCTGTGCGTAAGCTAACGCAGCAGCTCGGCCAATACCATCACCTGCGCCAGTGACTAATATTGTTTTATTATTAAGCAAATCTTTTCTAGCTTGATATTCCAACATGATTCATTAATTCCTTGGGACACAACTGCCCGTCAAATCTACAATCGAACAAAAGGTAAACGACTGTTTTAAACAAATGACTGATATTTGTATGCTAAACAGCCAACAGGGTGTAATAAACTTGTAGCTAACTCTATAATTTTACGTTAACTTGAAACTAGCTAAGGGCTAAAATAAGTCCTTATGGTCATGATTGGACTATTGTGACCAATTTTTGGGGAAAACAAAATTATTACAACAAGATTTGGGGAAAAAAGATGAAAAGACTCATTTTGGGTGTTGCTATTGCATCTGCTCTAGGACTAACAGGTTGTTCGGAAGAAAGCTTTAATGAAGCTAAAGAAAGTGCCACTCCTTTAGTACCTGTGTCTCATATGCAGTTTGATCCTGCCAATGGCAAACTTCCATTACCAAACGATTTACTCTTTAGCGGTACCACTGATGGCACATTAAGCATTCCTGGTGAAGATGGAATTGACTACGTCAATCCTCAATTAGCATTGGGTGCTCTTGATGGTTGGTCAACCACTTCGCCTATTACTGTTACCGTAGAGTTAGCCAAAGATACTGATGGGAATATGCTTACTCTTGATGCTGCATCAGTATTTCAGCCTGGTGCAGTAAGAGTTTTTGAGGCAACTGTCGGTGGCGCGTTATCAAGCGATCCAGAGTGTAAAGCGGCAGCTTCTGTTTCAGCATGTAAAGTAGGTGATGAATTAACATTTGGTGTCGACTTTGTTTCTAAGGCTTCAGGTAACAAAGTGGCTATCGTGCCACTTAAACCTCTTAAAGCGGGCCAATCTTACCTTTATGCGACCACAGATCTTATTCAGGATTCATTGGGTCGCGGTATTGCGCCATCAACCACTTATGGTTTGTTAAAGTTAGATATTGACGTAAACCCTCTAGAAACGGCTGCGCAGTTACAGCTTCAAGGATTAGTGAATAGCTATGAAAAAGGCATGGCGGCAGAGCATGGTGTCGACCCTGCATCAGTCAGCTTCTCAGGCTTGTTTACAACTCAATCAGTAAAAGATGTGTACGAAACAACCAAATTACTCATGGCTGGTAAAAAAGAATATAAGCCATCATTTGTACAAACTCCAACGCCAATGCCCAATGGTGCAGGCGGAGTTGTTACCGTTGCCCAAGCGGCCGGATTAACGCCAGCAGATGGTGCTGCTTATGTGGTTTCAAGTTTAGCTGATGTGTATACCGCAGCAATTAAAGTACCAATGTACGGAAGCTGTTCATCAAGTGCTTGTTTAAGCCCACAAGGTGAGCCGTTAATTAATGGCCGGTGGTTTGCCCAAGGCGATAGCCCTGTATCAGTTTTATTAGCTGTTCAATCAGGTAAACTTAGTCAGGCAAATTTTGCCCAACAAGCTATCGGTTTTGGTATTGACCCAAGTGCAGCGTTTGCAAACCCGAGTTTATTAGCGGGTTTCTCTTGGACGTTAAAGGATGGCGTTACACCTCTAGACCCAACCAAACATTTAACTAAGTTTAACCCGATCCCAAAAATCATGAGTTATGAAACTGTTCCTGTATTGATTGCTATGCCAAACGCACAAAAAGTGGCCGCATTCCAGGCAACTCAAGGGTTAACCTTTACACAACCTACTAACGGCTGGCCAACTAATATTGCTATGCATGGTTTAGGTGGTGGTAAAGAGATGGCGTTAGCTTATGCTGGCTCTTATGCTGCTATGGGAATTGCAACGATTGCGATTGATATGCCGTTGCATGGTGCGCGTTCATTTGACGCCAATGGCGATGGAAAGTATGAAGTGTCGGCAACTGACCCATCTTACGGTGTGGTAGTTGGCAAACCTGATGCATTCAAAAATGGTAGCCCATTAGTATTTGTGAACATTGGTAGCACATTAACGGTACGTGATAACTTCCGCCAAGCAACAATGGATCATTTAGCATTGCGTTTGTTACTGACGGGCATGTACTCGCAAATCGCTCAAGCAGGCGGTCAGCAAGTATTTGATATCAGTAAAATCAGTGCTCAGGGTTTAAGCCTTGGTGGTATTGTTGGCACAACATTCTCTACCTATGCCAGTTCAGGTTTAGTTGACCCAGCGTCTGGAACACAATTACCTAACGCTTATGGCTTAACGGCCTCTTCTTTAGTTGCTCCAGCTGGTGGTCTAGCAGGTTCATTTGCGGGTTCTGCAACATTTGGCCCAGTATTGTTTGATAATATTAGTAAGTCTGACACTTTCATGGCGTTGGTTAATGCTGCTAATAAGGTTCCTGGTTATGAAGAGGGGACCCCTGAATACGATGCGCTGGTGCAAGCGGTTTATGCTGAGTTTTTACCGACTTTCGCCTTTGCTGTGCAAACGGCAGTTGATAGTGCAGATCCTGTGAACCACGGTGCTAAGTTAGCGGCAACAGGTTTACCGGTTCACTTAATCGAAGTGGTTGGTGATGGCGCGGGTAATTTACCTGACCAAGTTTTACCTAATGTTGTTGAGGGGTTCCCACTGTCGGGTACTGAACCTTTAATCGCATCGCTAAAATTGGGTTGTATTGACTCAACTGCGGCGGGGTCTGGTGCGGTAAGATTCTCTAAAGGACATCACAGTTCAATAGTGAGCCCAAGTGAAACCTCAGCCACCGATGGTATGGCTGCACAAGCTACAGCTGAAATGCAATCTCAAGTAGCCATGTTTGCTCGCACTGCGGCATTAGGTGCCGCAACAGTTGTGGTATCTGATAGCGATGTAATCCAAACTTGTAACTAATCATAACAATTTAATGTTTTGATTGTTTAAAAACCCAGCATATGCTGGGTTTTTTATTGTTTGTTTATCAATGGATATTGGTAAACTAAGTTATTATTTTTTCTCGGAGTGAATTTTGGACTTTTTAATTGAATACGGCATGTTTCTCGCTAAAGCGGTGACCATAGTGATTGCGATTGTGGCGGTGGTGATTGTCGTTATTGCCAGTGGCATGAAGAATAAGACAGATAAAGGCGAGCTTAAGCTAACAGATTTAACTGATGAATTAAAGCAATTGAAACATGATTTAAAACATGAGGTATTGTCTAAAAAACAGCTTAAAGCTTATGAAAAGGAAGTAAAAGCAGAAGAAAAGGCCGCTGAAAAAGAAGATAAATCACCCAGTAAAGTTTATGTCATCGATTTTAAAGGCAGTATTGATGCGAGTGAAGTGGCCTCTTTACGTGAAGAGATAACTGCTATTTTAACGATTGCTGAAAAAGACGATCAAGTATTGGTCAATGTTGAAAGTGGCGGCGGCATGGTTCATGGCTATGGTTTAGCATCAAGCCAACTAGATCGATTACGTCAGGCCGAAATTCCTTTTACTGTGTGTATTGATAAAGTGGCCGCAAGTGGTGGCTATATGATGGCTTGCGTTGCCAATAAGATTGTTGCTGCCCCTTTTGCCATTGTAGGCTCTATCGGTGTGGTAGCCCAATTACCCAATTTTAGTCGCTTATTGAAAAAGCATGAAATTGATTACGAACAACACACTGCAGGTAACTTTAAGCGCACCTTAACCGTATTTGGTGAAAATACCGATGAAGGTCGTGAAAAGTTTCAACAAGAGCTGGAAGAGACTCATGTCTTGTTCAAGCAGTTTGTGAGTCATTATCGTCCAGAGTTAGATTTGGAAAAAGTGGCAACGGGTGAGCACTGGTATGGTAAGCAGGCTTTGGATTTAGGTTTGGTGGATGAAATTGCTACCAGTGATGACATAGTGCTATCTTTTGCCAAAGATCATCAAGTTTTTAAATTGAAATATCAAACGAAGAAAAAACTAGCGGATAAAATCGCCCACGGAGCATCGTTGTCAGTGTCGAGTGTGGTGAGCAAATTGGCAGAGTTTAATCGGGTGCTTTAGGGCTTATTATGCTTAAACAAGGCGGCTACAATCCAAATCTTATGGTCGGAGATCAATGTTATCCGGCCTTTGAATTACGCAATTTGTTAGTGTTCATTCAGCAAGAGCTGGGTGATGACTTAGTGCAAACTATTTGCCAGCAAATTGGCGTGGGGATGGTTGAGTTAGCCGCCAGTCAGTTTGTGTATGTATGGCAGGTGGATTTCGCCTTAGAGTCACTTCGCACTCATAGCTCTCATGATATGGGGGCTAAGTTAGGTGCCAGCTATCAAGTCGAAAGTTTAGATGTACTGTTACCTTATTTAGAACAATTTGACACCCTGGGCGATTGCTTACAGTTTGTCGTTAAGCACCCAGAGCTTGTTGGTAGCTTTACCGACAGTCTTATTCGTGTTGAGGGTAATAAATTGTGGGTTCGTTGGCTTAACACGGGTAAGTCAAATATTAAAAAGTATTCGTTTCAGTTTCAACATAGCATCTGTTCATTAATTGGTTTAGCAAGGCAATTAGCGGGCAAGCACATTGTGGTAAGCGATATTCATCTAGCTGAGTCTCAACAGAATAGTGATGGTGTCGAACATCCGTTTTTAGCTGAATTTACTGGTGCTAAAATGTGCTACCAACAAGCCTATTTTGAATGGAGTATTGAAATTAATTGGTTATCATTGCCGATAACCTTCGCATTTCCCCAGCAAAATAGCACTGATCAACGCCCGCATATTCCTTCTTTGATTGAAGCGGTTTTACAACAATTGCGTCGTGCTATGCCTGAGGTGCCCACTTCGCTAGAAATGGCCGAAATGATGCACATGAGCGATCGGAGCTTGCGCCGAAAGCTAGCTTCAGCAGGCAGTAGTTATCAAAAGTTAGTCGATCAAGTGCGATGCCAGTTAGCAATAAAAATGATTCTGTCAGATAAAATGCATGCTGAGGATATTGCTGACATTATGGGATACAGTGATGTTAGCCATTTTAGGCAAAGCTTTAAACATTGGTTAGGTTACCCTCCCGGCTATTTTTTACGTCAGAACTTATCAGAAAAGTCTGAATGACAGTTGCTTTGACGTTAATGCATTATAATTATGAGGTTTTCATTGTCATAATTCATGGTTAATGACAAAGCTGAACTCTTATCAAGGCAGTAAAATAAGTTTTAGTTAACTTCGTAGCAAACTTGTCATTTGTTTTGAAAACAAGACAGATTAACACGTCAATAACGGGCCTATTGCACATTAATGAAACGCATTTAGCAAGACATAGGGCTGTTTGGTAAGCGCTTACTATCCCAAGCTGGGGTCAGTCCGCCATGGCGTAATTTCATTAAGATAACAAACATAGACAAAGCCACGACAAAAACCATATTTGCTCATCTCCATCTGCATTTTTAATGCTTATTGGCAGTTTCCTAAACTAGGCGGTAATGAGTCAATCCACTGCTTAATCAATGCAACGCCTTCTTGATGAACCACCTCGCGGCCAATAGGCGGCATTCTATCTTTAGCTGAAGATAAAATTTGTCTTTCATGAATGATCGAGCGATCTCCATTTCCGGGCACTATGTCGTAAGCGAGGCCGTTAGGGCCACCATCCCATCCAGGAGGTTGTTTGCAAATACCATATTCGAATGTAGTGTGGTCAACATCAAAGCCGAGCCTCAGCCCTGAAATACTGGCAAAACCTTGCGGGTTATGACAATGGGCGCAGTTAATGTCTATATAGCCTTTTGCGCGGGCAGTTAAATCTTGCGTATTATCGTTTAATGCAAATGATTGCGGCGCGTCAGCTAATTGTAGTTGTTGCAGCCAACCTTTATTTTCCAATAGTTGCAGTTGATTAATCGTTTGGCCGTTAGTGAGCGTAATGTTTCTATTTAGCGCATGTGCTTTTAAGCCTATTGGCATAATTTGGCTGGTTTGTTGTGATACCAGTTGATGACATATCTTACATTCAGCTTTACTCGGGATGTGGTATTCAAATTGAATGGCTTCACCCTGGTTATTCATTTCGTGTTCAATATTGGCACCAGCAACTAATAATGTGGCTTGTTGGTTTTTCCACTGATATGTCAGAGCCGTCCAGCCAGTTTCTCTGTGGATTAACAGCCGTGTTTCTATCAATATTTCGTTTTCGCTACCACTTAAGCTTGTGTCATATGGGAGAGCAAAAGTTTTAACTAATACAGATCCTACTGGTGGTGTCATACGTTCATTGGCTTGGTAATTAAATGATAGCCCTTGTGGAATAAACAAAAACCGGTATTTACTGGCATAGTTAGAAAAAAGCTCAGTAGATAGCTGATATAAATACCCAGGTGTTCTTGGTGAGGCTGTGGGATTGCTAGGGTCAATAAACAGACTGTAGTCGGCTAAATTGTCGCAATCTTTATTCATTAGTGCTTGCCAGTTCACTTCGGTGGTTTGGCTGTTACAAATCTCATCTTTGCTAGGTGGATTGATTGTAGGAGGTGAAACAACTGGCGGAGTGGGTGTTACGGATGGCGCAGAAGTATCATTGCTTCCACCACCACATCCACTAAAACAGCCCAAAGAAAGCAGCACAACTATCGAAGCAAAACGCGCTTTTTTTGAAGAAGTGCAGGGCAGGCTGACAGTGTATTTTTGGGGCATCATATTATCCTCTGCATAACAAAGCCGGGTTTCCCCGGCTTTGTGTCAGTCACTATATGTGTCGTTTAAGAACAACTAGCCGCTGGTAAGCGTTTAATCCACTCACTGATCAATGCAACCCCTTCAGCATGGGATAAACTTCGACCAATTTCTGGCATACGATCACCTGGGTTGTTACTTTCCATACGGAAGTGAAGAATCGAGTCTGCGGGCTTGCCTGGCACGATATCAAAGCCTAAATTACCACCACCATAAGCAACTGGAGATTTACATGTACCATGCGAGAATCCCGCATCGTCTGCATAGGCACGCCAGTATTCAAGCTTTAACCCTGTATTCGAAGCGTTACCTTCAGGACGATGACAGTGTGCACAGTTAATGTCTAAATAGCCTTTGGCCGTTTGCATTAATTGCGTATCAGTCATGCTGGTAATACTGGTTTCATCACCATCTTGGTATTCAGGAACACTATCAACCTGAGTTAACTCAGGCACACCTTGAAGAATACCAGCCGCTTGCCATTTAGATAACTGATTCATCGTGCCATCAGCATAAGCGTAATCACGATTTAGATGACGCGCTTTAGGGCCGATAGGTACAAACACCGCGTTACTGTCAGCGTCAGCTTTAAACTGATGACATTGTTTACACTGGTTCATGCTAGGCACAACATAATCAAAGTCTAAATCTTCGCCTTTATGGGTAATTTTTTTACCTTGAATAGCACCCGCTTTAGCAATAACCGCATCAGACTTGTCTGACTTCCATACATAAGGTAAAGCGCTCCAGCCTGTCGCACGATGAATTAACAAGCGTGTTTCGACTAAATCTTCATTGGCAAAGCCACGATTATTAGTATTGTCTGGCAAGGCGAAGGTTTTACTGATAACCGTACCGACTGGAAAGTCGAATGACTCGTTGGCGGTGTAATCAGCTTTGGTTCCTTCAGGCACATATACAAAGCGGTATTTAGTTGCATGATCAGTAAATAACGGAGTATTTAAATCATAAGGTAAACCACCAGAGTTAGGGGCCGTTGTGGGGTTTTTCATATCAGCAAACAAGTTGTAGTCTGACAGATTAGGGCAGTTTGCTTTGAGTAGCGCATCCCAATTAACCTTGCTTCCCTGCGCTTCACAAAGACTTAAATCGCCATCACCGACTAAACCACCTTCACCTTCACCGATTGACCCACCACCGCCAACTAAAGTGCCTCCGTCACAACCTGCAGTATCATCATCAACACCACAGCCAAACACTTGATCACCAAAAGTCACCGTATGAACCGGTAAACTCACTTGTGAGCAGGCTAATAAATCGGTTTGCGGAGCTTGGTAAAGTGTATCGGGAATGTTCATGTCACTGTTGGAGTTAGCAAATAAGCGGCCTACACTGACATCTCCATTATTAGTGATACAGACATTATCGCTGCCATCGTCTGCAAAGGGTAACTCTTGCAAGCCAAGGTAAGCTGCAGTGCCATTATTGGATAATGCTTCACCTAAACCATCATACAAAATCCCCGGTAATTTTCCGTGAGTGAGTACATAGGCCTTGATAATATCATCAATCAGATAACCCTTAGGTTTTGAGCCGTAGTCAGTAATGATGTTATCGTGAACGTGAATATTACGAGGGGTTGGGCGCCAACCATCACTAATTGCTTGTCCTGGTTGACCATAGTTACCAACAAAGCTACTAATATCAGGTTCAGCAATGAAGAAACTGGTAACAGTTAACCCTAAGGTGTCGTGATTAGTAATTTCATTATTAAACACTTCTACTTTATCTGTTGATAAAATGATCACGCCGGTACCCGGTGGAACAATATGTACACCAGCAGGGTTAGATGAGGCATTAGCAAAATTTAAGGTGTTGTTATCATGCACTTTGTTATTAAACACACGTACGCTAGAACCGTATCTGTGATTGTTGATCGGTAAGTCGAACACTAAAATACCGCCAGTATTACCTACTGCTTCATTGTCATAAACATCGGCATATTTAGAGTTTTCAATTTCAATACCCGCCACGTTCTCTTTAGCAATGTTACGACGAACCACAATATATTCAGACTGACCCACATAAATACCCGCATCAGCGCTACCGCGCACATAGGTATCTTCAATAAGAATGTTTTCACACTCAACTGGGTATAAACCATAAGCACCATTATCTTGGTCCAGCTCACCTTCCCAAATAGTGGCTAATCGGCGCAAAATAATGCCATTAGTGTTTTTAAGTTTTATGCCGTTATTTTTAGCTTCGTTAACCGATAAATCTTGGATAATGATATTCACTGCATTTTGAACGAATATGCCGTCACCTGAGTTAGCTTCAGAGAAGTCTAAGATGGTTTCGTTCATGCCATAACCCATAATGGTGACATTTTTAGCGAAGGTGCCATCACCATCGACGTCGCCATCAAATAGTAATGTGGATTGGATTTTAAAGTTACCCTTTGGCAGAACGATGACGTCACCCGATTGAGCATTAATTAATGCCTCTTGAATGCTAATACTCAGGTTGTCACCTGCCTCTACCATAATGGCACCTTCAGGGAAGGTTGGGCCGGTTTCTGTTGGGGGTTGGACGACTGGCGGGGTGGTATTGATTGTTGTATCGTCATCAGAACCACAACCTGTAAGCCCAATACTTACCGCTGTAGCGACTAATGTAGGCATAAGCCAAGGCAATTTCTTGTTGAACATAGCATCTCCTGCTTTTTATTATTTATATTGGTTTGATTGAGCAAACCACTACGGTTTATCCGTATGCTGTTCAACATGCCTTGTTTGTGGATTGTTAATCAATGTGAAATCTGGCCACAATTTAATAACATATTCTTTTTTGGCATTAAAAATAAAAACGGTAGCCTAAGCTACCGTTTGAAACGCATGTATAACGTTATGATAAAAATATTGTTATTTAAGCCTTGTAACTTAAATGCTGGTGGAAACGTAAAATCACATCAATGTGTTCTTTATCGATATCAAATTCATTGGTGAAGCTACGAACAGCATCTTCAACTTGGTTCATGAAACGACCAAAGCCTTCATCATTTGAGTCATTTTTACCGGCAACGATAACAAAGCGTAACGCTTCAACTAACTTATCATCTTCCCAATGTAAAATAGGCGCAGGTGCTTCTGTATTTGGATCAAAACCGACCATTTGGAATTCAGCTGTGCTGTTTAAACGTTCAAATTTACTGTTACGCACTAAAGGTACTTTACCGTTAGCGACCATCGCCACGCGTAAAAGTTGGCGTTCTTTGGTTGCTGCAATAAATTTGTCGGCCACATTTTGATAGCTTGGACCAAAGTTAGTGGTGTTTTCAGACAGTAATTGCTTTTTGATACGACGGCCAACAGGGATGCTTACCGTAACATAATTAAGTGTACTGACATCTTCAGGCAGGTTACATTCACGACGTTTATAGCGGTTATCTACTGCACGTAATTTATAACCATAGGTTTCTTTAATGCCTTTGTTTTTGGCGAAGAAATCATATGAAATGTGTTGATGATCGCGCACTTTCATTTGAATATTAGCAATAGGCAGTAAAGGTTTAATTTCAGCCATAAACTTTTGCACATTCGCGTGGAAAGTGGCCGAGTTACTGCGTAATTCTGTGCCTGTTGCTAGAAATACAATCTTCAGTTTTTTGGCTCTATAACCACTAATGCTGTGTAAGCGGTTTGCTTCGTGGTGCGCAGGATTATAGAAAAAACGCAGTTGTTCTTCAGTTGATAAGCAATAGGCTTCACTATGAAAACGCACCATAGGAAGTTTATCTGTAGCGATAACGTGAACATTGAATAAATCATGCTTTTCAGCGACTTGATAGACTAGTTTGCTAAATTCATAATAGCAATTTTCGAGGTCTGTATAGCTAGCTAAGAAAGCATCTGTAAGTGGGAATCCTACCGAGATATACTGGTTTTTACGTGTTGCTGTTGGTAGGTATACTTTTTTTTGACGACTGACGGACATAATTTTTCCTTTTAGTCTTACATTAAGTCTTGTTTTAAGTTCTGTTTTTAATCTTTAGTGTGTAGTCAAACGTATCTACTCATCCTTGTCACCGTATTCTAATGGTTAAAGCTTAAAATAAAATGACTATTTTAAGATTTTATGTTGAATAAATTTTACCTAGATCACTTTTTTAACACATCAATGATCCAGGGTTTCATCCATTGCGTAATGATTGGCTGTGCTTCCACATTGGGATGAATGCCGTCTCGTTGCATTAATGAGGGTGTGGGCGCGATGTCTTGCATGAAAAATGGGATCAGGGGAATGTTGTAACTGTCGGCTAGCTCATAAAAGACATCATTAAACATCTTGCTGTAACGAGGCCCATAATTGGGAGGGACCATGACTTCGGTGAGTAACACTTTTGCATCACTTTGCTGTGAGGCTTCAATGATTTTTGTAAGATTTGATTTCAATTGAGTCGGTGGAAAACCTCGTAATCCATCATTACCGCCCAACTCAATGACGACTAAGTCAAATTGGCTAGAAGCGAGTAAATCCGCGATACGTCTAGCGCCGCCGGCTGATGTCTCACCACTAACCGAGCCATTTACAATGGTGTGCTGAGGCAGCTCATTACGTAACAATTGCACCCAACCTTGCTCTTCTTCCATACCATATCCTGCACTTAAGCTATCACCTAGTATCAAAATCGTGGCAGCATAGCTGGAAGAAGAAATTGATAAAACAACAATTAGCGTAGCAAGACTGCGCTTAATCGCTGATGTTAAGAAGGATCCTATGTCAAATTTTGCTAAAGACTCTAGTGCCATTACAGTAACTAACCTCATAAAAACAGTGGTAACTCAAGAAGGTGAGCTTACTATCCTCAAGGGCATCAACATGGATGTCAAGCAAGGAGATAGTGTTGCAATTTTAGGACCATCTGGATCTGGCAAGTCAACGTTACTCGGGTTACTTGCCGCACTAGATACACCTACATCGGGTGAAATATTATTAGCTGGCTCGGCGTTGTCTGGTCTCAATGAAGAGCAAAAAGCAGCGCTGCGCAAAAAGAAAGTCAGCTTCATTTTTCAATCATTTATGTTAGTTGATACCTTAACAGCTCTCGAAAATGTCATGTTGCCAGCAGAATTGGCCGGTGTTAAAGATGCCAAACAAAAAGCTCAAACTATGCTTGAACGTGTCGGATTAAGCCACAGGTTAACTCATTTACCTAAGCAATTATCAGGCGGTGAGCAACAAAGGGTGGCTATTGCGCGCGCCTTTATTTGTGAGCCCAAAGTACTTTTTGCTGATGAGCCAACTGGTAATTTAGATAGCGTTAATGGAGATAAAATTGCCGACATGTTATTTGCGTTAAACCAAGAAAGCGATACTACACTAGTCTTGGTTACCCATGATTTACAATTAGCAAAACGCTGTAAGCGCCAGTTTGTAATGGACAGTGGCCTGCTTACCGAAGCCAATAACACCCAAGCTAAAACCATTAATCAGCCTTTGATGGCAGAGGAGATGAGTTAATGGAGTGGCAATTAGCATGGCGCCTTTTTAAACGAGAATTAGCCCAAGGTCAGTTACTGCTTATTGTGTTGGCTATAACCCTTGCCGTGTTATCGGTGAGTGGTTTAGCGCGCGTCAGTGAGCGCTTACAGGTAGCGATTAACGGTGAAGCAGCAACCTTTATAGCGGCTGATCGCATCATAAATTCCCCTGTGGTGGTTGATCCTAAATTATTGGCAATCGCTGATGCGTTAAATCTTAAGCATGTGACTAATATGCAATTTAACTCTATGGTTTATGCCGGTGATAAATTCCAATTAGTGACCATTAAAGCAGTGGGTGAGGCTTACCCATTAAAAGGTAAAATTGAATTATCGAGCGGTGAAACCTCAGCACTACCCACCAAGGGCGAAGCCTGGTATGAAAATCGTTTAGGCGGATTGTTAGGTTACCCAAAGTCTTTAGAATTAGGGAATAGCATTTTAACCCTATCAGCTGAAATTAGCCGCTTACCCGACGGCGGTTTTAATCCCTTTGCATCGGCGCCTGTGTTACTGATGCGCCTTGATGATGTTAATGCAACCGGCATTATTCAACCAGGTAGCCGGGTCAGTTATATTTATCAATTCACAGGAGATACAGACGCGTTAGCCGAATTTGAACAACAGGCGAAGCCTTTACTCAATAACAGTCAGCGATGGGTAGATGTACAATCTGGTGATTCGCCAATTGCCTCCGCGGTAAAACGTGCGGAACGTTTTTTATTATTAGCCAGTTTACTAGGTATCGCGTTAGCCTGCGCTGCAATAGGTATTGCTGCTCAGCGTTATTGTCAGCGCCATTATGATGTTGTGGCCATGCTAAAAACCTTTGGCGCATCAGCTAAACAAATCCGATTATTGTTTGGCTTGCATTTGATGCTGGTGACGTTACTTGGGATTGTGCTGGGACTATTGGGTGGTTTATTACTTGATTTAGCGATAACCCAATTCTTGCCACCTGAAATCGCGGCTTATTCGCCACCTTATTTACGCCCATTTTTACTGGGAATGTCGACTGGATTAATCAGCGCTTTTATGTTTTCGGCTTATCCACTCATGCGCTTATTAGCTATTCCACCTTTACGGGTATTGCAGCGTCAGCTGGAAGGGTTACAACTGGGGATGTGGCTACATTTGCTACTCAGTTTAGGTGCTATGGCATTATTGGGCTACCTGTACTCAAGAAGTATCGCATTGACCATGACAGTAGTGCTTACAGTATTGTTGCTGGGTTTACTGCTCAGTATTCTTGGGTTTGTGATGATCAGAATGGGCCACAGTGTGGGCATGAAAACCACCAACCCATTACAGTTAGCTTTAGCAGGGCTTCGCCGCAGGGCAAGACAAAACGCGGTTCAGTTGGTCGGCTTTAGTAGTGCTCTGGTATTGCTGCTAACCATATTGGCTTTGCGACAAGACTTACTAAATGAATGGCAAAAACAGTTGCCCGAAGATGCACCTAATTACTTTTTGGTTAATATTGCCCCTGAAGATACCCAACCTTTGCAGCAATTTTTGGATCTACATCAAATACAAGCAACCGATATTTATCCTGTTATCCGCGGGCGATTAACCCACATCAATGGTGAAGAGTTAATTTCAGGTGAGCAACAAGATGCTGGCATGACTGGCCGTGTGGGGATTTCTCGCGAGTTAAATTTAACCTATCGAGATACTTTACCGCCAAATAATCCGATTGTTGAAGGGACGTTTAATCAGGCTGACGATGAAGTGTCTGTTGAGTCTGGTGTGGCAGAGCGACTTGGGTTGGCTTTGAATGATACCATGACATTCAATATTGATAATCAGTCATTTACGGTTAAAGCAACCAGTATTCGTAATGTGCAATGGGAAACATTGCAGCCGAATTTCTTTATGATTTTTAGGCCCAAAGCTCTTGATAAGTTTAACTATACTTCCATGGCCAGTTTTCATTTAGATGATGACAAGCTTAAACAGGCGGGCAGCCAATTGAGTGCTAATGCGGTTGTGCTGCAATTAATCCAACAGTTTCCGACTATTTCAGTGATAGATGTGGGCGCTATGGTTGGACAATTAAGGCAGATTATTGATCAAGTGTCATTATCGCTCAGTCTTGTTTTAGCGCTTGTGCTTTTGGCCAGTGCGTTAGTGTTGATTGCACAAACGGAAGCGGGCATGGCAACAAGGCAGCGGGAGCTGGCGGTGCTGCGAACCTTTGGCGCATCCGGTTGGCTATTGCGTTCAGCAACTGGATTAGAGTTTGCACTACTTGGTGCTATCGCTGGGTTGTTAGCTGTGATCGTGGCAGAGTTTGCGCTTTATATGCTTAAAACGCAGGTGTTTGAATTAGTGGTTTATATGCATTGGCCCTGGTGGATTATTGCTCCGTTATCAGGTGCTGCAGTAGTGTCAATATTAGGCATGTGGCGTTGCCGACAGCTGTTAAACCAATCTTGCAGTGATTTGTTAAAAGCAGGATAAAACAATATTAGGGAGATGCTTTGTCTCTCCCAAATTGTTACTTAACATGTGATTTGGTTAACGTTAAGGCTGATGATCATTTGTGGTTATATGTTGTTGAAGTCAAACCCTTCGGGCCGCGTTTGTTGGTCATTTGCACTGCGTTATCGACTTCTTATGTAGAATAACGACACCACAAAGTCTCTGCTTTGTACAAATGACCAATAATTCGCTGTAAAAATAACCTTGAAAGATAAAAGGCCTTAGGACATATGAAGTCAACGCTTGCAATAGAATGTGCTGAAATATCGATAAAACCCCATTACCCAGTATCGTTTAGCCATTTTAACTTGGATGTTTTTGCAATCTGTTTTGCAATCTTAGATGACACAGTGAATAATCAGCCACATTAATGCTTATGCTATTTAGATTTGAAGGTTTGTTATAAATATGAAATTCAGCCCGTTGGTCGATGAGCTTATTCAATCGCTGCGAATTTTACCTGGTGTTGGTCCCAAATCGGCACAACGCATGGCTTTTCAATTATTAGAGCGTGAGAGAAAAGCCGGTATTAAGCTTGCCGAATCATTACAAAAAGCCATGTCTGAGGTTGGGCATTGCAAAGGATGTAGAACCTTTACTGAACAGGATTTATGCCCGATTTGTGCTAGCCATAAACGAGGTAATGCCGACGTTATTTGTGTGGTTGAAACCCCTGCTGATGTATTAGCGATTGAGGCTGGTGGCCACTTTAATGGTCGTTACTTTGTATTGCTTGGGCATTTATCGCCACTGGATGGCATTGGACCTGAAGAGTTAGGATTGGCCTTATTGGAGCAACAATTATCGTCCGATGATGTGCAAGAGCTGATTTTAGCCACCAACCCAACGGTTGAAGGTGATGCCACAGCCCATTTTATTGCCGATATGGCTCGCCGTCATAATGTGGTCATAAGCCGTATTGCTCATGGCGTGCCAGTGGGAGGCGAATTAGAATATGTTGACAGCACGACGTTGGCCTTATCGTTTAATGGGCGCATAAAATTATAACCTTATCGCTCATGCTTAAGTCATCATCACTTAGTGGGTGATGGCTTAAAAAATAAGCAAAAAAACACCACCCCCTTGAATTGTATTCCCTAAGCCCCATCTCTTGTATATCAAAGCATTTTAAAGTGGTCGCTTTGGCGGTGTTATCAAGTTACCCGCATAAAGTGACTGTTATGTAATACCTCAAAGTACTATCAAGGGAATTATTCATGTCACAACAAGAAACACATGGTTTTCAAACCGAAGTTAAACAGTTACTGCATTTGATGATCCACTCTCTGTATTCAAACAAAGAGATTTTCTTACGTGAATTAGTTTCAAATGCGGCCGATGCGGCGGACAAACTCCGTTACTTAGCCTTAACGGATGACGCCTTATACGAAGGCGATGGTGATTTGCGCGTGCGTATCAGCACCGACACTGAAAAAGGCACAGTGACCATTTCTGATAATGGTATCGGTATGACTCGCGACGGTGTGATTGAGCATCTAGGTACTATTGCTAAATCAGGTACCAAAGAGTTTTTTAGCCACCTTTCTGGTGAAGCGTCTAAAGATTCACAATTAATCGGCCAATTTGGTGTCGGTTTTTACTCAGCATTTATCGTGGCCAAAAAGGTCACTGTTCGCACTCGAGCTGCGGGTAAACCAGCAAATGAAGGCGTGTTGTGGGAATCCGAAGGTGAAGGTTCATTTAGCGTAGATAACATCACCAAAAATACCCGCGGTACCGAAATCACCTTGCATTTACGTGATGAAGAAAAAGAATTTGCTGATGATTATCGTTTACGCTCAATCATTACTAAATATTCAGACCATATTTCTGTACCTGTGCAAATGTTTGAAGAAGGTACTCCTGAATCAGATGGTCCAGACGGTGAAAAAATTCCAGCAACCGAAGGTTTTTGGAAACCAATGAACAAAGCGACTGCGCTTTGGACTCGTAATAAATCAGATATTTCTGATGAAGAATATCAAGAGTTTTACAAGCATATTTCGCACGATTACAGCGATGCATTAAAGTGGTCACATAACCGTGTTGAAGGTAAGCAGGAATATACTAGCTTATTGTATATACCATCAAAAGCGCCGTTTGATATGTTTAACCGCGAACACAAGCACGGATTAAAACTGTTTGTTCAGCGCGTGTTTGTTATGGATGATGCTGAGCAGTTTATGCCGACCTATTTACGTTTTGTAAAAGGCTTAATTGACTCGAAAGATCTGCCATTAAACGTTTCGCGTGAAATTTTACAAGATAACCAAATCACCAAGTCATTACGCACAGCATTAACCAAACGTGTGCTGGGTATGCTTGAAAAGCTAGCTAAAGATGATGCTGAAAAGTATCAGGCTTTTTGGGCTGAGTTTGGTCAGGTGTTAAAAGAAGGTCCTGCTGAAGATTTTGCTAACCGTGAACGTATTGCCAGCCTTCTGCGCTTTGCATCAACTCACGATAATACCGCGGCAACGACTGTATCGTTAGATACCTACATTGAACGCATGAAAGAAGGGCAGGAAAAGATTTACTATATCGTAGCAGATAGTCATGACGCTGCAGTAAATAGTCCACACCTTGAATTATTGCGTAAAAAAGGCATTGAAGTGTTGTTAATGTCAGAACGTATCGATGAATGGTTAATTAACCATTTAACCGAGTACAAAGGCAAAAAACTGCATTCAGTCACTAAAGGCGATTTAGAGTTAGGTTCATTAGAAGATGAAGCTGACAAAGAAGCCCAAGAAAAAGTGGCTGAAGAGTCTAAAGGCTTAGTTGAGCGTATTAAAGCGGCACTTGATGGCAAAGTGTCTGATGTAAAAGTGACGTCTCGTTTAACCGATACTCCAGCATGTGTGGTAACGGGTGAAGGCGAAATGTCGACCCAAATGATTAAATTAATGCAAGCAGCCGGTCAGCCAGTGCCTGACTCTAAGCCGACATTTGAAATCAACCCAACGCATCCGTTGGTCGAGCGTTTGAACAGCGAACAAGACGAGCAACTGTTTGCTGATTGGTCAAACTTGTTATTACAACAAGCGCAACTTTCAGAGAAAGGCAGTTTAGCTGATCCATCGGCATTCATTAAATTAATGAACCAAATGTTGATGTCGAGCTTTAAATAACACTTGAGCGGATATGAAAGCGGACTACATGTCCGCTTTTTGCACTTTAAGGGGACCTATGGACCATATCATTTCGTTAACTAAAGAAAACATCCAGCAAGTTGTTGATACCTCGATGGAAAAAATGGTGGTATTAACCTTTTTTGCCCAGCAGCAGCCTGAAAGCATGCAAATGCTACAAACACTTACCCAGTTAGCTAACGCACAACAAGGGCGTTTCATTTTGGCATCGGTTGACTGTGAAGCGGAAATGGAAATTGCGCAATATTTTCAAATTCAAAGTTTACCTACCACGCTTGTGTTAGATAAAGGTCGCCCAATTGATGGCTTTGCTGGTGTGCAAGACAGCGTAAGTGTTACCGCGTTACTGGATAAACATTTACCGCCGATGTGGTTACAAGCATTTGAAGACGTTAAAGCACAGTTGGCACAAAGTGAACCATTAACGGCTGAAACACTAACCAACCTAAGTGCAGAACTCAAAGAGATTGCACAACAAGCGGATAAGCTTGCTCAGGTGCAATTAGTGCAGGCGGATGTGTATTTACAATTAAATCTGCTAAGTGATGCAAAAACGATACTGTCGAGCATTGGGTTGGCGGATCAAGACAGCTATTATCAAAATTTAAAAGCTAAACTCGCATTAGCTGAAGATGCTGCTGATACTCCTGAAATTCGTGATCTTCAACAACAACTTGAAAGTAATCCTGCAGATATTTCATTATCAATTGATTTAGCTAAAGCACTTAACAAAGCCCAACGTAATGAAGAAGCGTTAGACACGCTTTTTGGTTTTTTACAAAAAGATTTGAATGCAGCCGATGGTAAAGTTAAACAAGTGTTCTTGGAAATATTAACCGCTATGGGGCAGGGCAATGCCTTGGCAAATCAATATCGCCGCAAATTATACACCCTGCTGTATTAAACACGCTTAGCTTCAATTGGGGCGCGCTTATTAGATATAGGTCTAATGGAGTGTGTTTGCCACTATGAATAGTGCGGCAGATATGCGAAAATCGCCGCCCTAAAAAGAATATAATCTTAAAAGAGGACTTTAGAGATGCGCATTATTTTATTAGGTGCCCCAGGTGCCGGTAAAGGTACCCAAGCTCAATTTATTATGGAGCAATATGGTATCCCACAAATCTCTACTGGTGATATGTTGCGTGCTGCGGTTAAAGCGGGAACACCACTTGGTTTAGAAGCCAAGAAGGTAATGGATGCTGGCCAACTAGTTTCAGATGACTTAATCATTGGTTTAGTAAAAGAACGTATCGCACAAGATGACTGTGCTAAAGGCTTCTTACTTGATGGTTTCCCTCGCACAATTCCACAAGCTGATGCAATGGCTGCTAATGGCATTGTGATTGATCACGTGATTGAAATTGACGTGCCAGACGAAGAAATTGTTAAGCGCATGAGTGGTCGTCGTGTTCACTCTGGTTCTGGCCGTGTTTATCACGTTGTATTTAATCCACCAAAAGTGGAAGGTAAAGATGACGTTACCGGTGAAGAATTAGCAATTCGTCCAGATGACGAAGAGTCGACTGTTCGTAAGCGTTTAGGTATCTATCATGAGCAAACTAAGCCATTAGTTGACTATTATGGTAAAGTTGCTGCAGAAGGCCGTACCGAGTACAACAAGTTTGATGGCACTCAAAGTGTAGCCGCCGTAAGCAAGCAATTAGCTGCGGTGCTAAAATAATCACTTCATCAGTGAATAAAAAGCCTGCATTTGCAGGCTTTTTTGTGCTTGTTCAATGAGAATGTTAACGCAATTCCGAATGCTTAATATCTAACTACTGTGCTGTTCATCATCAGAACAAATTAAGTGTGTGCTAAAATAAACTGTCCCACTTAAGCTATTTTCTTAAAATGAGCGTTCGCATGTTTGTTTTCCCCCACTATCCAGTAAGCATAAACGGTTTTCTGGTTATAGATGCGCTGGAAGAGGCTGATAATACTTAAAAGATGACGGATAAGACACTCTAAATCTTTATCAATCAAACCATCACATAGTTTGTTTGACGTTAGCTAAAGAGATAATAGTAGAATGAACCATTAATTGTTGTTTGATGTTACATCTGGTTAGTTTGGTTCATTGACCTGAATGGTGAACAATACTGTTTATTGCTTTTGTAGATAATGTCATTTAATCGTCAATTCTCAAACCATCATGGTTAAATATGTATTCAAAAAATGTAATAACTCGTTATAAATTCGACTCATAACAAGAAGTAGATATTTAGCCAGTTCAGATCTGTGTTGTCATCAGAGTTTTGCTCATTGAACACAAGGCAGAACAAGCTAGACATGTCTTGTGATTGTGGCAAAAAGTCATTTAATCTCATAAGGTTAATATGTTATTATTCGCCGCCTTTTGTCTATGGCAGCTGCATATTTAGGCAACATTGCCTTAAATATAAACTAAACTGATATTTTTATTTCGCTGCACGGATGCAAACTCATGAGAATCGATTATGAAGTTTCCAGGTCAACGTAAGTCGAAGCATTATTTCCCAGTAAGTAACCGTGATCCGCTTTTGGCGCAATTTACCCAACAGCCGCAAACTTTTCCTACTTACATTTGTGGTATCGACCAAACTTTAGTAGACATTGAAGCTAAAGTTGCCGAAGAGCTACTTGAGCGCTATGGCTTACCTAAAGGTAACTCTACGTTAATCGATGATGAAAGAGCACACATTCTTTACAACGAATTAAAATCAAATGACATGATCAGTGATGAGTTTGCGGGTGGCACCATAGGTAATACCGTGCATAACTACTCAATTCTTGCTGATGACCGCTCAGTATTATTTGGTGTCATGAGCCAAAATATTATGGTCGGTAGCTATGCTTACCGCTACCTTTGCAATACCTCTTCAAAGGTAGATTTAAACTATTTACAACCCGTAGATGGCCCTATCGGACGCTGCTTTACGTTAATTTCGGCTGATGGTGAACGCACTTTTGCGATCAGCAAAGGCTCAATGGACAAGCTGACGCCTCATTATATTAATCAGCAAGTGGTTCAAGAAAGCTCTGCTTTGGTGATCACTGCCTACTTAATGCGAGCGAGTGAGGGGGATGGCATGACATCGGCTGCGATGCAAGCGATTGAATATGCAAAAGCCGCTGAAGTGCCTGTTGTGTTAACGCTTGGTACGCGTTTTTTAATTCAAGAAGACCCTGTTTGGTGGCAAAACTTTATTAAAGAGCATGTCACTATTCTGGCAATGAATGAAGATGAAGGTGAGGCGTTAACGGGCTTTAAAGATCCTTTATTGGCCAGTGAAGCAGCGCTTGAGTGGTGTGATATGGTGCTGACGACCGCGGGAGCGATTGGTTTATATACTGCAGGTTATGCTGAAGATAGTGCTAAACGCGAAACCAGCCACACTTTGCTACCTGGTGCTATTCCTGAATTTAACCGTTATGAATTTTCGCGTCCGATGTTAAAAGCTGACTGTGAACAGCCAATTAAAGTGTATGCACACATTGCCCCGTATATGGGGGGGCCGGATTATATTCGTAATACTAACGGTGCTGGAGATGGGGCTTTATCGGCTTTGTTACATGATCTGTCGGCTAATAATTTCCATAAAGCCAATGTGCCTGGTTCAAGTAAGCATAAGCGTGATGGATTATGCTACTCGTCATTCTCTCAAGTGTGTAAATATGCTAACCGTGTCGCTTATGAAGTATTAGCCCAGCACAGCCCAAGGTTGTCTAGAGGTTTGCCTGAGCGAGAAGACAGTTTAGAAGAGTCTTATTGGGAACGCTAATCCGAGATTTAATTAGCTAAGTAATCTTTACTCTGGTTAATAAATCTTTCTTCTGCGGCTATTTTTAACGCTAACGGTTTGGGTTGACGTGCAATACTCATTTAATGCAAGCATATTTGACTTGTAGCCCTGAAGCGTTCAGGCTGAGGAGTTGGAGTATGTATTTGACTTAATATCAATGCATTAGTGAATACCTTATCCAGAGTTCAGCTTAAATAAAAAATACTTTAAAAATAAACGATAATGTTTTGTCATTATCGTTTTTTTTTCACAAATTTTTAATAGAATAGAGCCAGATTAATCATTGAAGGAGCTTAAGGTGAAGGGACAAATTTTACGAGAAATGCATGTGCTCAAAGCAATTGAACCCGAATTTGAAGTACAAAGACGCGTCGCATTTATCAAATCTAAGCTCAAAGATGCCCACTGTTTTTCGCTTGTTTTAGGGATCAGTGGTGGCGTTGATTCATCATTAGCAGGGCGTTTATGTCAATTAGCTGTTGATCAGCTAAACGATGGTTTGGCGGATAAATCTTATCAATTTATTGCAGTCAGATTACCTTATCAAGTTCAAAAAGATGAAGATGAAGCGCAATTAGCTTGTAAATTTATTCAACCCAGTAAGCAAGTGACTGTGAATATTGCCCAGGGGGTTATTGGTGCGCATGACGCCACTTTAGCTGGACTTGCAGATGCCGGAATAAAATTACCAGACACGGATAAGGTTGATTTTGTTAAAGGTAATGTGAAAGCCAGAATGCGTATGATCGCGCAATATGAAATTGCGGGTATGGTCGGGGGCTTAGTCGTCGGTACCGATCATAGCGCTGAAAACATTACTGGCTTCTATACTAAATTTGGCGATGGTGCATGTGACTTAGCGCCTTTGTTTGGCTTAAATAAACGCCAAGTACGTCAAATTGCAGCCTATTTAGGTGCACCAGATATTCTAGTTAACAAAGCTCCGACAGCGGATCTTGAAGATGGCAAGCCGCAATTGGAAGATGAGGTTGCATTAGGGCTAACCTATGATCAAATTGATGATTTTTTAGAGGCTAAACCTGTAGATGCTCATGTTGAGTCTAAATTAATTGCGATTTATCAGCGTACTCAGCATAAACGTAAACCTATTCCAACGATTTACGATTAATATCTCTTTAACATTGCTGGCAACTTTCAGAAATATGACACATAGCAACTTGTATGAGTTTTTTGTGTGTCTTTTATTTTTGTTCAAATCAGTGCTCTTTAGCATTAAACAGACTCAATCCTATGCTTGGGTATTCACGGCGATAAGTTTAAGGAATTAATTTGCTTGCTAGCACTAGCACGAGATCATCGTGGATGTTTATGCTTATCCCATTGGCATTCACTATGCTTTTTGGCTGTAATCAAATCGAAGATAGTAAAAAGCCGATTGAAATTCATCGTTTGGTCAAAGAGAATCTTGTGGATGCTGTATTGTCAACTGATGCCAGTATTGCGGTGACATTGGGGCAAAGTCGCACATTGTCTGTGTGGGATATCACGACTCGAACCCTATTACATCAATGGACTGGTGATGACTTTGACGAAGTGAATTATCAATTGGCACTATCAGGAAATAAGCAATACTTGATAACAGCAGGAAAGAACAACATTTCAATTTTAAATCTTGTAACTGGAAAGCTAGATCTTCGTTGGATGGCTCAAGGCTTTAACCCTGATGCGAGTGTAACAAGTCTTTTTTTAAGTCAAACTGGCGGCACAATTATCGTCGGTATGAGTGATGGTTCTATCACTGTCATCCAGCGCAGCAGCATGACTATGTCATTGTTTAAACAACACAGTGCAGCCGTTAATCATGTTGAACTCTCTGAGGTTGAACAGCAGGTTTTATCGACGGGACTAGACGGTCAGGTACAGATTTGGGCTATCAATAGCGGTGAAGTAATAAATAGTTTTTCACGTCCGCAAAGGGTCACCAGCGTGAGCTTTGATCAAGTCAGTAGGCGTTTATTTATTGCGGATGCTTTAGATAATAATGCTATTTTTGACTCGAAGACCAGTTTGAATGTTGGCAAGCTCGATTACCTTGAACGTTATCGTTACTTTCGTGTTGCGCTACTTATCAACAATGCTAATAATTTAGTTACGGCAACCTCAAAAAAAACGGTTATCTACTGGAATACGATATCTGGAAAAGAGCTTTATAGTTGGAATATTACCGCCTTTAGCGCAGGAACAACAGTATTGTCGATGAAGCTCAAATCAAAGGGTAAATTATTGACCTTAAGCTCAGATGGAGCACTAGAAACCTGGCGTTTGTAAAACACATTCCCCATCGATATTATTTAACGGTTGAGTATCCTACTTGTTAAACTTCAGTTATTTTGGTGCAGCAAAGGTCTTAATAATGCTATTAATGCATTAGGAAATTGGCGATAGTCTAAATATGGCGTTAGAAATATTGGGTGATGGTATTGAATAGTCTGCTTTTCATTCAATGACAGGTTTTGATCAAGTTTGATATTTTCAAATGTGAAACGTGAAAAGGTATTTTTGCCGCAAATGATGTGCATGATATTAGGATCTAGCGCAAGATCATCCGCTTTTTCAAATGAATCATTCACAATGACAATTGCAAGGGGGACATGAGCGGCACTATTTTGTTGAAACAAGCTTGGTTGTACTTTTCGCCAATCAGAAAACTCTTTGCACACAAGTTTACTTATTATCACCATAATTTTACGCCAGTGATTACCATTAGCATGAATTAATTGTGCAATTGCTTGTTCATTTATCGCAAGCCAATGTTTTGGAATGATTGGCGCTGACGGTAAATAAAAGATGATTTTGGGTGTCGAGGCCCCAAAGTAGTGACTAATTGATTCTGGCGTGGATGAATTTTCATCAAGCATTTTCATTTTAATATCGTTTACTATTATGATTAATATAATATCTTATCAGCCTAAACTCTTTTAGGCGTTTAGTTTTTTGATGTACTCATTGTTGGTTTAGATTAAAAGGATCCCCATGCGCGCTATTGTTATCGGTTCTACTAAGCACTTTTTCTTTGCATTATTTTATAGCATCATTGGCACATCCCTCGCTTTGATTATGTTGGCAGTTTGGCTATTAAATGAAAAGCCAGATCTTTCAATATGGCATACAACCCATCTAAAAAATGAATATCATCAACAGTCTGGTTTAAAAAATTTTACTGAATATCTATCCTTAGAAGATAAACTTTTTAAAGAAGTTGATAAAAAGATTTATCAGAAATATCAGCCGGAAATAGCCTCTCCAGTAAATCGTTATGAAAAAGGCAGTTCGTCGGATCCTGCTTTATGGCATTCAGATTGGAATCGCTCTTTTGAATGGGAAAATGATGATGCTGAATTTGGCTTATTGCTAATACATGGTATGTCAGATTCCCCTTATTCAATGTCACATATCGCAGAACATTATCGTCACCAGGCTCATATTGTGGGATTAAGATTGCCTGGTCACGGTACTATTCCATCTGGGTTGACTGATATTACCTGGTCTGATTTAGCTGCTGTAGTGTCACTGGCCACCACTCACCTGTCAGAAAAACTAAAAGGTAAACCCCTCTATGTGGTGGGTTTTTCAACGGGTGCAGCGTTAGCGTTAAACCATGAACTTGAAGCAATTACGCTTAACAAAGCTACCCAATACAGTAAAATGATTTTCATGTCTCCAGCAATAGGTTTAACGCCCATCGCACAGGGAGCCTACTGGCAGGCAAAGTTAGGTGAGTTACTTGGACAAGAAAAATTGTATTGGAATAGTGTTGAAACTGAATATGACCCATTCAAATACATGTCATTTGCGGTGAATGCGGGGGATGTTGTTTATCAGCTAACGATACGTAATCAGCAGCTTTTGAAACAATTAAACCCTAAGCAATTGCAAGCAATTGCGCCGATTCAAACGTTCCAGTCGATCATTGATGATACGGTTTCTTCGGTAAATGTTGTTGATGAGCTTTATCAATATTTACCTGAAAATCAACATGAATTGGTTATCTTTGACTATAACCGCAGTTCAAATTTCCGGTTGTTAATGAATCAAGATCCAATGCTACCGTTTGAGCCATATTGGACCAATCATTCGATTGATTATCGTTTAACCTTTATTGAAAGTTACCAACAAGATGGACGCGCAGTGCGTGCAAGGGAAGTCGGATTATTCGCTGATCAAGCTCCGCAAGAACTGTTGTTGAGCTGGCCTAAAGGAGTATTTTCTCTTTCGCATATTGCTTTACCTTTTCCAATTGAAGATTCACTTTATGGGCCAATTGCCGTTGAAAACAGTGAGACGGTTCAAATTGGCCTCGCAATATTTCAGGCTGAAAGAGGGTTGTTATCAATGTCTGCCGCCAACATGTTGCGTCAAAAATGGAACCCATTCTACCCTTATATGTTAGGTCGAATGGATGCCTTTATGATTCAGCTTCAGGATTAATAATACTGACAATGACTCTATTACGTCCCTGGGCTTTTGCCTGGTAGAGATTATCATCAGCAATTTTAATCCATTTATCTAATTGGGCATGATAACTGGCATTTGCCGTTATCGCGCCTATGCTGACCGTGATGTTGAAATCTTGCTTCGAATTTGGGGCGTTGATTTTAGTTGCAGCTAACTTAATTCTAAATTCATTTAAATGATGCTCAATATTCAGTGCATTTGTCATGGGTAAAATCAGAATAAATTCCTCACCGCCATAACGAGCCAAAATATCAATATCGCGCTTAAAGTGCTGTGATAATTGCTCAGATACTTGGCGAAGACATTCATCGCCGGCTAAATGGCCATAGCTGTCATTAATCGCTTTAAAAAAATCTAAGTCGAGGATTGCCACAGTAATAGCTTGTTCGCTACGTATGCAAAAATCTCTTATTTCAGTAAATTTATGTTCTGCAAAGCGTCGATTAAATAGATTTGTTAATGGGTCTTTATCCACTAATTCCTGTAGTTTTTGATTGGCATTTTCCAGTTCTAATGTCCGCAATGCGACGGTTTCTTCCAGTGCTAACTGGTGTGATATAAGCTCTTGTTTACTGGTTAATAATCTTTGATAAAGACTATAAACCTCTTTTGGCGAGCTTTCATCTAATACTTGAGTGTTTAAATCATTTTGATTTAATTTTCCAAAATGATTTGCCACCATCTCCAAGGGTACTGTCAGTAACTGACTAATTCGATTAGAAATAAAGAAACTGAACAGCAATGCAGCCAGTAATATGATAAAGCTAGTGAGCATCTGTTTTTCTGCCAGTTTTAACAATGGCGAAAAAGGCTCAATGACATATATTTTCCAGCCGTTATTAAGCTCTTTAGAGGCATAAATATATTCAGGAATTTTAGATGCTGTATTTTTTAAATTGAGTAGCTGTAAATCTGTGACATAAAATCCATTATGGATACTGTACTTAAATGGTGACATCACTTTTAAATTAAGCTCATCTGAGGCGTAAATGATGCTATTGGCTTCATCGGTTAATATGATTGACTGGCTCTTGTGTTGGTTGAAATCATAATCAATAGCGGAGAAGTATTTTAAATCGAGTGAACCTTCAATAATCCCCGCTGGTTGTAAAGGAGCATCTTTTTGAAAATAGGGGGCGCTAATCGCTATGATTGCATCATTACCGAAGCCTCTTCCAACAAAGACTGACGAGGTAAATATTTTCTGGTTATAAAAAGCCTCGATAAAATAGTCTCGGTCTTTAACGCTTAAATGGTTACTCGAGTGAATGTCTTTAAATCGTGTAATTGGGGTTGCGCTAACTATTTTCGCTTTATCATCAGTGATGAGCATACTGATAAAACCTGGATAATTATTATGTAAATTGCTCAGTAAAGGTTGTTGTTCGGCACTGGTATTGTTCACTAATGTAAAAAACTGTGCGGCATTTTTTATCACCTTGGTATGCATCTCGATATATTGTTCGCCAGCATAACTTAGATGAAATACCGTTTCTTGCTGATTCTTTTTAATCAGTGATTGCTGTTTATTCAATGAAATAAAGTTGAAATACAAAGCTGAAAACAAGAGCGATAAAGTAATCATTAAGGTTATGAAATACACCATCTGCTTACTGAGTGTCCGGCGCTGTTTATCTTTAATCTTAGTTTCAAATAACCATAATTTGGGCAGCATTAATATCAGTAAAGACGCAATACTGGTGTAAATCAAGCTATTAATCGCTTGCTTTAGAGTCACAAAGGGCAGATGTTCTGCGGGTAATTCAAAGAATATATTGGCCATTAAGTAGAATAAGGGCATGCCAATCAAAACCCAAAAAATGATACTGCCATAAAGAGCATAAATATCACGTCGCCGACAAAAACCTAAAAATAATGCCTCTAAGGAAAAAATAGCAAACACATGATAACTGTCCCAAATTAGCATCAGGCCTGTAGAAGCAAACAAGGAGGTAATTAACGCGTACCAAGGACCACATAATACCGCTACGATAACCGTTAGTGTATTACCTACAATAAATTGTACGTTAGCAAAAAAAGGAATGGGATAAAGATTAATCACAAGGGCAAGAATGCCCATTGCAATGGAAAATAACAGGTTTTTTGGAGCTGAAAACAGGTTTTTCAATGAAATATCCTTTCTCATTATTATATAAAAATTTTACCTGCCAAATCACATGATCACAAGTTATTCACTTCGCCATTCACTTGTAATAGCTTGGTTATTCCCTGTCTTACTTAATTTAATGGTTATAGCAACAGCATATTTGTTCGACCTTGGTCTAGGACTGCAGGCTAATTACATTATGTTTACCTTGTTCGATGTTTGCCTATGTGTATGTTTTTAATCTGTTTATTTTGTTTTCTTTGATATATGTCATCATTTAATTAGACTAAGGTCTTGATTGTCGAACCCCCTAGAGTTGCTAGATTAACAATGACTTTACAACTCGACTTTATAAAAACTAGCACAGGGGAGTCGCAATGGCTTTTGAAAATAACGATAAAGCAGCAGGGTATTGGCGTGAAAATTTACGTTTAGTACTTGGACTGCTAGCAATTTGGGCTGCAGTGTCATTTGGCTGCGGTATTTTATTTGTAGACGCGCTTAATGAAATCACCTTTATGGGATTTAAATTAGGCTTTTGGTTTGCGCAGCAGGGTGCAATGTATGTATTCGTGGCGCTGATTTTTGTTTATGTGGCAAAAGCAAATGCCCTAGACAAAAAATACGATGTTCATGAAGACTAAGGGGCACTGAAATGGATGTTCAAACATTAACATATATCATTGTTGGCGCGACGTTTGCGCTGTATATCGGTATCGCGATTTGGGCGCGTGCTGGTTCAACTAAAGAGTTTTACGTTGCTGGAGGTGGGGTTCCACCAGTGATGAACGGTATGGCTACCGCAGCAGATTGGATGTCAGCGGCATCATTTATCTCGTTAGCAGGTATCGTATCATTTACGGGTTATGACGGTTCTGTTTACTTAATGGGTTGGACAGGGGGCTACGTATTATTAGCTTTGTGTATGGCGCCTTATTTACGCAAGTTCGGTAAGTTTACGGTGCCCGACTTTATCGGTGACCGTTACTACTCACAAACCGCACGTACCGTTGCAGTTATCTGTGCCATCTTTATCTGTTTTACCTATATTGCAGGTCAAATGCGTGGTGTGGGTGTGGTGTTCTCTCGCTTCTTAGAAGTTGAAGTCGACACAGGTGTTTATATCGGTATGGCCGTGGTGTTCTTCTATGCGGTATTAGGCGGCATGAAAGGGATTACTTATACTCAGGTTGCTCAATACTGTGTATTAATTTTTGCCTTTATGGTTCCTGCTATTTTTATCTCTGTCATGATGACGGGGCACGTATTACCTCAAGTTGGTTTTGGTGCTGAATTAGTCGATGCCGCAGGTAATGGTACGGGTGTTTATTTGCTGGACAAACTCGACGGTCTATCTGCTGAACTCGGATTTTCGCAATATACTGAAGGCTCAAAAGCCATGGTTGATGTGTTCTTTATCACTGGCGCATTGATGTTTGGTACTGCAGGTTTACCACACGTAATCGTTCGTTTCTTCACGGTTCCAAGAGTGAAAGATGCGCGTTTATCAGCGGGTTGGGCATTAGTGTTTATTGCAATCATGTATACCACTATTCCAGCATTAGCGGCTTTCTCTCGTGTAAATATGATTGAAACCATTAATGGTCCTGATTCAACTGGTGTGGCATATGAGTCTGCTCCTGATTGGATTAAGAACTGGGAAAAAACCGGTTTAATAGCATGGGATGATAAAAATAACGATGGCAAAATTTCGTATGCCAATGGTGCGACAAATGAAATGACCATTGACCGCGATATTATGGTACTTGCTACGCCTGAGATTGCTAGTCTACCAGCATGGGTTATCGCCCTTGTTGCCGCCGGTGGTTTAGCCGCAGCGTTATCAACTTCAGCCGGTTTATTACTTGTTATTTCGACGTCGGTATCACATGACTTGCTTAAAAAGAATCTCATGCCTGATATTTCAGACAAGAAAGAATTGATGTATGCCCGAATTGCAGCTGCGCTAGGTATTGTGATGGCAGGATACTTTGGTATTAATCCGCCAGGTTTTGTGGCCGCGGTGGTTGCGATAGCCTTCGGTTTAGCCGCAGCATCGCTATTCCCAGCCATTATTATGGGTATTTTCTCGAAAACCATTAATAAAGAAGGCGCAATATCAGGTATGTTAGTTGGTTTATTATTTACCGCTGGCTATATTGTTTACTTCAAGTTTGTCAACGTCGGTGCTAACACGCCAGAAAACTGGTTATTCGGAATTTCACCAGAAGGTATCGGTATGATGGGTATGTTTGTTAACTTTATTGTGGCATTCGCTGTCAGTAAAGTAACAGGCGCTGTACCACAGGATGTTGTTGATATGGTTGAGTCTATTCGCTTCCCTCAAGGTGCGGGTGAAGCTCAAGACCACTAAGCATTATTATCTTCCCTTTTAAGAGCGCTTCGGCGCTCTTTTTTTATGGGTGAAAAAATAATCGTTGGGCTTAAGTCTTATAGCCAATATTTAGTTAGTGGCGCTATATTAAATCAAAGGGTCTTTGAGAAAAAATTATGAATGCCAGCGAGTTACAGCCCATTGAACAGTTTTTACAAACCCATGCACCTTTTGATGTGCTGTGTGCTGCGCTGATAGCACGTTGCGCCCGTGAAATTAATATTGGTTACTATGCTAAAGCATCAGCATTTGTTGAGTTTGATCCAGTTAATCCCAAACTCTATTTAGTGCGAAGTGGCGCGTTTGAGGTCAGAGATCCCCAAGGTGTGCTCGTTGATAGGGTTGCTGAAGGTGAGTGTTTCGGCTTCTCGACCTTATTGTCGGGTGAAAAGGTGGTTAATAAAGTGGCCATTTTAGAAGATGGTTTGGTGTACCACATTCCCCAAGCTTTGTTTACCGAGCTGCGCACGCAAAATCGTCAGTTTGATACCTTTTTCACCCGAGCGTTTGCACAACGTTTGCGAAATGAGCATAAGTTTAAGGCCAAAGATCTTACCACGACGAGTCGTATAACCAATCTTATGTCGCATACACCGATCAGCATTGAAGTAAACGCTAGCGTTCAGCAAGCCGCAAAGTTAATGCGTGATCACCGAGTTTCTTCCGTTTTAGTGTTGCAAGATCAACAATTGGTTGGCATTTTAACTGACCGCGATTTACGTAATCGCGTCTTAGCTGAAGGCTTAGATGGCCTCGCGTGTGTCGACAAAGTCATGACAAAACAACCACAAACGGTTGCCTCAAATGCATTAGTTTTTGAAGCCATGTTATTGATGAGCGAACACAATATTCATCATTTGCCAGTGGTTGATAATCAGCAAGCCAAAGGGATGGTAACCAGCACTGATATTTTACGTTCGCAAAGTTCGCAACCTTTATTACTTATTGGTGAAATCGATCGCCAATCTTCTATTGAAAGATTAATCCATGTCAGTAAGCAAATTCCGGTGTTATTACAAAACTTAATCAGCGCAGATGCAAGAGCTGAAGAAATCGGCCGAGTATTAACCTCGGTTACCGATGCATTGACTCGTCGATTGATTGTGCTTAACCAACAATTATTAGGCAAGGCGCCAATGGCGTTTTGTTGGTTAGCATTTGGTTCACAAGGACGTCAGGATCAAGTGGCGTGTTCGGATCAAGACAATGGCTTGTTACTAGCCCATGAACCAGATGAATTTGCCGCAGCATATTTTGATAAATTGACCCATGCAGTTTGTAAGGGGCTAGACCAATGTGGTTATATTTATTGTCCAGGCGATATCATGGCGCAAAATCCACAATGGCGATTATCATTGCAACAATGGCAACAGAAGTTTAAAAAATGGGTGATGTCTCCAGAACCTAAGGCGCTGATGCATGCCAGTATTTTCTTTGATATGCGCGCGGTTTATGGACCGCAAACCTTGTTTGATGAGCTACAAGACTCGGTAATGTCGCATACTAAAGATAATGATATTTTTTTAGCGGGCATGGCGGGTAATTCATTACAACAAACGCCGCCTTTAGGTTTTTTCAGAAAATTTGTGCTTGAGCGTGATGGAAGTGAAGTGAAAGGCATGGATTTAAAACATAAAGGCAGTGCCTTGATTAATGATATTGCTCGGGTGTATGCCTTAAGTGCAGGGATAAAAGAGGTGAATACCGCTAAACGCATCCGTGCGTTAATGGATGCCAATATCATCAATCGTAAAGATGCGCTAAACCTTGCTGATGCTCATGAATTTATTGCTCATATGCGCTTAGCTAATCAAGGTTATCAAGCCACTAACAATTTGGTCGTAAGTAATTATCTAAAACCGCAGGATCTCTCATCATTGCTTCGCCACCAATTACGCGATGCTTTTAAAGTGGTGCATGATGCTCAATCTGGGTTAAAGCTTAAATTTACTCGGAGCTTCTAGTGGTCAATCATTTATGGCTTAAAAGTCGATTTTGGTTAGACTCGTTATCAAAACAACAAGGCTCACATGATCGCCAATTAAATGAATATCAACATTCATTAACTCAACAGTTTACTCGCAGCATTTATGATGCTGATTTGATGGCTATTGATCTTGAGATGACGGGGCTTGACCCGATAAATGATCAGATAATCAGTATTGGTTTGGTGCCAATTAGTAAGGGAACGATTCCTTTAGTGAGAGCACAGCATTTGATGATTTCAATTGATGGTAGTGTGGGCCAAAGTGCCGCTGTGCATGGCATTGTCGACCACCAATTACAGGATGCTTTACCTATTGATGCGGCTATGGCGTGGTTATTAAGACAAACTCAGGGTCATATTTTAGTGGCTCATCATGCACCTATGGATATGGCGTTTATCCAACAAAGTTTGCAAAACGTATTTGGTCAGCGGTTACTATTGCCTTTCATCGATACCTTAATGATCGAGAAAACCCGTTATCTTCGTCAGCACGGTCAATTAGTTGAAGGGTGTGTTCGCTTAGGGCAAAGTCGAGAAAGATATCATCTCCCTGTATACGCAGGCCACAATGCACTGATCGATGCGATAGCCTGTGCAGAGTTATTTTTAGCGCAAGTGTCAGCATTAGGTGGTTTAAAGCAGATAAAGTGTCATGAACTTGTGGGGCTATCAAAATAAAAATGCCCATCAACGATGGGCAATTTGAATGCGAATTAACAGTAAATAAACAATAACTGAATTTAATTAAGTCTTTGACTAACTAAGCTACATAGTGGGCTTATCTACCTTCTTCAGCCGCTTTTTTAAAGAAATAATCCACAGCAGGTTTAATTAACTCAAGTGCAGTTTGCTCACAATCTGGCACTTTGGCATCACTTGTATTAATGGGGGTCACACGGTCAGTCCATTTGAACAGCAATGCTGCCGATGTTAAGCCAGCACCAAATGCACAAGATAAAATGGTTTGGCCTGGTTTGATCAACCCTTTATCTAACGCATCACATATTGCAATGGGAATGGTGGCTGCAGAAGTGTTGCCATAATTAGCGATATTGACGATTGCGCGTTCTTTCGGAATTTTCATCCGACTAACCAAAGTATCGATGATACGCTCGTTAGCTTGATGTGGAATCACCCAATCAACATCATCTTTATCGACGTTACACTTCTCAAGAACCTTAGTGCTCAACGAGCCCATTCCTTGAATAGCGCGTTTAAAGATTTCTTGACCATTGAATTGTATATAAAAATCTAATGAGCTGGTGTCTAATCTATCCATTTGGCTGCCAAAGCTTGATTTCAATATTTCACGTCCATCAGGGTCATTATTCAGCTCATAGCCTAATACACCACCTTCCTCTTCACGTGCTTCTAAAACCACTGCGCCAGCACCATCACCAAACAATACGGCTGTTTCTCTACGCGACCAGTCTAAATAAAACGATAAACGCTCAGCACCTATGACTAACACCTTTTTATTCTGGCCACTTTTAATCAATGAGCTCGCTAAACCGATACCGTATAAAAATCCGCTACAAGCGGCATTGATATCAAAAGCACCACAAGTTGCACCAACATTCGCTTGAACTGTGGAAGCGATGTTCGGGATCAATGTATCAGGGCTTGCTGAAGCTAAAATAATTAAATCTAATTCACTGCCATCGATACCTGCTGCAGCTAAAGCGTGTTTTGCAGCAACACTTGCAAGCACCGAAGTGTTCACATGGCTGATATGACGTTTGCTGATCCCAGTACGAGATTTAATCCACTCGTCAGAGGTTTCCATGAAAGTCGCCAGATCATCATTGGTTAATGACGATGGCGGGACGGCTTTGCCCCAACCTGTAATATGCGCGTACTGCATCGTATGTTCTCTCAAAAAATCAAATTAGTCGTAGGTTGCTATTGAACGTGACAATCGGTATGAAAATAGCGGTGTGATTACATGTCATTTCAAATGCTTTAGGGGTGGACAGTGTAGGTTATCAATGCGCTACACAGTCCTTATTTAGGCTTTTTTAGAGGAGTGCTGCTTGTTGAGCTTGGGACTAATGCTCTGATTGCGACTAACACATCCATAATATGTTGATGTAACAGTGCAGTTGCCGCCTCAATATTTTTACTTTTGCATAGTTCCAGTAATTGCCTATGCTCCTGTTCCGCTTTTGGGATCCCCGCTGTTCTCAGCAGTTGTAATCGAATATAACGGTCACAATTGGTGTTTATGCCATGCACAAGATCAAGGGTGTGTGGGCGATTTGCGGGTTTGTATAGAATCGTATGAAATTGGGTATTAAGCTCGTTCCAGCTTGCCACTGTGTCTTCATGCTTAAAGGCTGACTCTAATTGGTCGAGGATATTTTCAGCCTGAACAATATCTTGTTGTTGTAAGTTAGGTATAGCCTTAGCGAGTAAATCGGTCTCGATCATCGCTCTTAACTCAAATAATTCGGTGGCTTGTTCTGCAGATAAAAGCGTAGCTGTTGCACCTTTGTGCGCCTCAAACTTGACCAATCCTTCAGCTTCTAGCTGCAATAAAGCTTCGCGAACTGGAATTCGACTAACATTGAGTTCCTCTGCAAGGGCGCTTTGACGCAGTGCCTCGCCAGCCACGATGACACCAGAGAGAATTTTTTCCCTGAGAACTTCGACAACAATTTGAGTACGTGTTTTATGGATAATCGGTGTTATTAGACTCATAGCTTCCGTCTATTTATTCATTACTACATTTTATCCACCCAAGGTTACCGCTAAAAAAACTATTAATAAAGGGAAAATATTCGTTTCCCTTTATTAATTTTCACTATTAAAAAGTAATTAATTGCGGGTTTTCGGGGCGTAAATCCCTTGGAAGTTGTGACAACGGCATATTCTGATAGCAAATAGGGCGCACAAAGCGTTTCATCGCCTCTATTCCTACAGATGTTGAACGCACATCAGTACTGGCTGGATATGGGCCTCCATGGTTCATGGAGTAACAGACTTCCACACCGGTCGGCATTTGATTGAATATTAATCTACCTACTTTGTAGCTTAAATTTTCTATGAGTTGGTCGCAGTCTTTAAGGTCTTTTTCAAGCCCGTGAATGCTGGCAGTTAGTTGACCTTCTAATCCATCTACAAGTTGATGCATTTCTGCCATTGTGTCGCATTGTACTAAAACAGCGAAAGGGCCAAACACTTCAGCTTGCAGGCTTTGATTTTCCAAATAGTCGCTAACTGAGACAGTCAAAGCAAGCGGACGTGTGTGGTGGCTTGCCGTTGCAGCTTTTCCTTGAGCAAGAATATTTACCCCTTTAATGTTCATTAATGCTTGTGTCATTTTCTGATAAGTTGCAGCTATCCCTGACGTTAGCATTGGGGCTGCCTCTTGCATTGCCATTTCTTCACTAAAGCTGGCCAGATATCTTTTCAGGGCTACATCTTTTAGTGCAACGATTAGCCCAGGACTTGTACAAAATTGACCATGTCCCATCATCATTGACTGCACCTGTGTGCGGGCAAGCGATTCAGCATTTTCAGCCATTAATGTAGGTAAAATAAATTGTGGATTGATTGAACCTAACTCACCATAAAAAGGTATCGGTTGGGGTCGGGTTGAACACAGGTCCGCTAAGATACGACCTACTTTTAACGAACCGGTAAACCCAACAGCCTTGATGCTAGAATGTTGAACTAGTGTCGTTGATCCCGTTGGCTGACTTGCCTGAATAAGATTAAAAACCCCTGCAGGCATGTTACAAATCTCGATGGCACGCGCTATCGCCTTGGTGACTAACTCACATGTAGCAGCATGAGCAGGGTGCCCTTTAACGACAACGGGACAACCCGCTGCGAGTGCTGATGCGGTATCGCCGCCAGCAGTAGAAAAAGCCAACGGAAAGTTAGATGCACCAAATACGGCAACAGCGCCAATGGGTAAGTAACCCAGGCGCGAATCCGCTTTAGGTAATGGGGCTCGTTCTGGGTTAGCGGCATCAGCGTACCGAACATCTGAAGGTGAGCGTAAATAACTGGCAAACATTTTTAGTTGATTGCAAGTTCGACCTGTTTCACCTTGCAGACGAGCCAAAGCAAGGCCAGTTTCTTGATGTGCAATTGCGATGATATTATCGACATCGGCCATAATTTGTTTGGCAATTTCATCGAGAAAATCCGCTTTTTGAATCGAAGAGGTTTGACGATAAGCAGCAAAAGCATTATCAGCTGCAATCACCGCTTCGTTTACCTCTTGAGCTGTGGCTTCAGCAAACGTCCAAGACAATGGCTTGTTTTCTACTGGGTTAAAACTGGTGAAGCCATCAGCGTTACCTACCCAATGACCGCCAATAAAATGCTGACCGCATATGTTTGCTGTTGTATTGTTTTGCTCTTTCATCGTTATTCCTTTAAACCACCTGAAAACCAAATGCATATGGATCGCTATCATCGATTGTGATGGCATTTTGTCCGAAAACTCGCGCCCAGCCTTGAATACTTGGACGAATCGCATCGTAGTCACCCACTTTTGTAGCTGATTCTACTTTACCGATAAATTGGCTACCGATAATACTTTCGTGAGTATAGGTGTCGCCGACTTTGAGAATGCCGCGGGCAAAAAGTTGCGCAAGTCTAGCGCTAGTCCCTGTACCACAAGGTGAACGGTCAATGGCTTTGTCGCCATAAAAGACTGCATTGGCACCGTCTGAGCCTTCTGAAATAGTCTCGCCGGTCCACAGAACGTGAGAGACACCTTGAACCGTTGGGTCATCAGGATGCACGCAAACCAGTTGTTGGCGTGCCGCTTCACGCACAATTGGGCTCCAACGTAAAATGTCTGCAGCTGACCAATGACGCAATCCGGGGAAGTTTTCTTGAGGATCAACTATGACATAATAATTGCCACCATAAGATACATCTACCGTTAAGGAACCAAGACCTGGCACCTCCAAAATAGCATCCATATGTGCTAAGTATGCGGGCACGTTATAAATCTTTACCCAATCAACTTTGTTATCAGTTTGTTTGTAGTCGATATTGATTTGACCAGCCGGTACATCTAATGTCAGTTTTCCGGGGACTTTTGGTGTTAATAAACCGGTTTCGATTGCTGCTGTAACTGTGCCTATCGTGCCGTGGCCACACATAGGTAAACAACCACTTGTTTCGATAAATAAAATTGAGGCGTCGCTGTTAGCTGAGCAAGGCGGGTAGAGAAAAGACCCTGACATCATATCGTGGCCTCGTGGTTCAAACATTAGTGCTTTACGGATCCAATCATAATTGGCCAAAAAATCCTGACGCTTTTCACTCATAGTGTTGCCGATAAGATTCGGATGGCCACTGGTGACCAACCGAACCGGATTACCGCAAGTATGAGCATCGACGCAAAAGTATGTTCCTTTTATCATCGTTGCCGACTCCATTCTTGTTATTGTTGTTTAGGGGACAAGTCTTTTAGGGAATAAGAATTAAATGTACTTATTCAAATCTAAACGTGTGGCTAAAGCTTCGTTTACCACTTTTTGAACATAATCGCGTTCTTCACCGATTAACGTCATGCGTGGCATACGGACGTTTTCATTACCTCGTCCAACGATTTGCTCTGCCAGTTTGATGCATTGAACCAATGTTGGAATGGTGTCTAACCTCAGTAGTGGCATAAACCAGCGGTATATTTCACGCGCTTCTTCGATACGGCCTTCACGGGCAAGTCTAAATAAGGTGACAGATTCACGTGGGAATACATTGGTTAACCCAGAGATCCAGCCAGTCGCACCTAATAAGATACTTTCTAGTGCAATATCATCAACGCCACATAGAATTTCGAAACGATCACCAAAACGGCTTTGCAATTCAGTTAAACGGCGGGTATCGGTTGTGGATTCTTTAATGGCAACGATGTTTTGTTCTTCCGCTAGAATTTCGGTCATTTGAAGGTTGATGTCCACACCATAACTGACAGGGTTGTTGTAAATCATGATTGGCAATTTTGTTGAACGTGCAACGGTTTGGAAATGTGTAATCACTTCACGATCGGTTCCACGGTAAACCATAGCGGGTAATAACATTAATCCATCAACACCCAGAGCGTCGACATCTTGAGCATATTGCGCCGCAAGTTGGGCGGTATTTTCGGTGCACCCAGAAATAACAGTAATACGACCATTGACTGTGTCAACTGTATGCTTGATGAAGTCACGCTTTTCTTGAGGGCTTAAAGAAGCATTCTCACCAATAGTGCCGAGTGCAATAATGCCGTCTATACCGTCATTAATCAGATCTTCAAGCATCCGGGCATTCGAGTCATAATTAATGCTCCCGTCATTATTAAATTGTGTCGATATCGCGGGGAATACGCCTTGCCAGTTTCTTTTCATTTTGTGCCCTTATTTTGCGTTAAGGTAGAGGTTAATAGTATTAAGCGTTACTTCTATCAGGAATCAAACCTAAGCACAGATAATCATACTGATGCTTAGGATTTAGCTTTCCCAGTGTTTACAAAAAAGCCATTTAGAGGCCCGATTTAGTCATCTATACCGTATAGAGTCTAAATGATGTTAACTACTTTACTATAATTGAATACTGTATACAATATTCAATTATAGTTGTCATTATTTGAAATAGTGCATTAGGTACAATTGGAAGTGTTTTAAGAATAGTTGTTGAAATAATTTTTTCGACATTATTGCAATGTAAGTAAGCATTCGTTGCTTATTGCTCAAAGCGCTAGTCAAGCTTAGTTTATAAGCCCATATAATCATGAATTAACATAAGAGATTGAAAATGGATTCAGGTAATAGCAGTGTTGACGACTTAGGTGAGATGACTGTAATAGGTGCAGGTATTGTGGGTTTAGCATCTGCGCTTTACTTACAAAGAGCAGGTTTTAAGGTCAGCCTTTTTGACAAAGAGGCTATCGCTGCCGGTGCATCACAGGGAAATGCAGGGCATTTTGCCACAGAACAAGTATTCCCTTTGGCAAATCCGAGTTTACTGCACCAATTGCCTTGGATGCTAATTGATCCATTAGGGCCATTTAGGATACGTCCTAGATATTTTTATCGTGCTTTGCCTTGGTTCATGAGATTTTTGTTTAATATGTTACCTGAACGTCGAACGCATAATAGTCTGGCCATTAAAGCACTTAATGAACAATCAATTCATGAAATGAAAGAGATACTGGCTTTTTGCGACAGTGAAGAATTATTACATTTGAATGGTAGCTTATTGGTATTTGAGGGGAACTCTCTTGAAGAGGTTGAACGAGAGTGGCGTATGTACCAAGAGGCGGGTGTCAATGTTGAGCTATTAACGGGTAAGCAGGTACGTGAGTTGGAGCCAAGTTTAAGTGACAAGATCACTCATGCACTGTTTTTTACTCAAGTGGGGCACACGCCAGACCCTTATCAGATTTGCGTTGCCATAGCGGATAAATTTAAGGCTTTAGGGGGCATTTTTAAAGTGGCACAAGTTGACACCATCATTGCAGAGGGTGAATGTGTTTCTGTTTTGATTGATGGTGACATGAAAGTCTCCAGCAATAAGCTTCTATTAACGGCTGGTGCGTGGTCTAAGCCTTTAGCCAAACAACTTGGTCATCATGTGCCGCTTGAAGCTGAGCGGGGTTATCATCTTATGATGCCGCAAAAGGCTAAGCTATCGCGGCCTGTGGCATCCTATAACCGTAAGTTAATTATTACGCCAATGGCTAAAGGAACCCGGTTAGCTGGCACTGTCGAATTTGGCGGGCTAGATGCACCTATGTCTCCAGGGCGAGCGGACTGTTTATTACCACATGCAAAAGCGTTGCTCCCGAATGTATTTGAACATGCAAATGTTGAGGATGGAACAAGATGGATGGGATTTAGGCCTTCATTACCAGATAGCTTACCCGTTATTGGAAAAACAATGGTTGATAACATTTATGTGTCTTTTGGTCACCAACACTTAGGGTTAACTTGGTCGGCAATCAGTGCCAAATTGATTACAGAAACGATTCTAAATGAAAAAACAACGTTGGACATGGCACCATATAGCATCGGAAGATTTAGTTAACGAGAGAACTAAGTGATGTAATGAGATTGCTGGTACTTGCCAAAATTGAATGATTGATATCATTTACGCGGTGCAATTTATAACGATGAATGGAATAATAGTAAAATAATATTTTATATTGTCTTATGGAGTTGCACCTTTGAACAGAGCTGTATTTTTAGATAGAGATGGTGTCATTAATAAAGACACGGGTTATGTTCACCTTGTTGATGATTTTGTATATATAGATGGCGTATTTGATGCTTGTCTTGCATTAAAGAAGATGGGGTATCTATTAGTCGTTGTTACCAATCAATCAGGAATAGCTCGTGGCTTCTATAGTGAAGATGATTTTCATACATTAACTGAATGGATGGATTGGAACTTTGCAGATAAAGGTGTGGATTTAGATGGTATCTATTATTGCCCACATCATCCTGAAAAAGGCATAGGGGAATACAAGCAAGACTGTGATTGTCGTAAACCTAAACCAGGAATGATGCTTGATGCTGCCAAGTTTTTGAAAATCGATATGGCGAACTCAGTAATGGTCGGTGACAAAGCTGACGATATGCGAGCAGCTAAGGCTGCAGGTATTGGAAAATCAATATTAGTACGTAGTGGTAAAGTGGTTGATGAAGCCGGCATTAAAGAAGCAACTATAGTAGTTGATAGTATTGCTGATGTACCAAATGCGATAAAACAAAGCCTTTAGCAACTTACATTGCGCTAAAGATCCTCATTTTTGATGGTAAAAACACCACTTGGTTCAAAAAGTATTCACTTGGGCGGTGATTTGTTAAAAAAGCCCAAACAGGGCTTGCACAAAATCTTAAGCTGCCTATAATGCGCATCCACTGACACGGCACAGAGCGAAAGCAAAACGCAGAGTCAGCTTGGTTTACAGCGGTAAAACGCAACAAACCAAACGCGAAAAGAAAGTTTGAAAAAACACTTGACGCAAACAACAGGGTCTGTAAAATACGCAGCCCAAGCCAATGACCTAGCGTCCTAAGGCGATGTTTGAAAAATTAACATCAACGCTCTTTAACAATTTATCAAGTAATCTGTGTGGACATTCACAGGTATTGAGTTATTCGAAATTGCTTCTTCTTAG
>NZ_JAPJEE010000021.1:0-67281 GCF_030731885.1 Shewanella sp. ULN5 | reverse complement strand
TAAAAATCTAGCTCAAATCTAAGCTGACAGACACCATAAAAAATGGGTAACTGTCAGATCAAGTCTGAGCTACTACAAATGATGATGCCTCGCTTTTATCCGTTAGCTAAATAATCACCTATTTCATCTAAAAACTCACCACCAAAACGATCTAACTTAATTTGACCGACACCATTCACAGCCAACATCTCACCGGGACTGGTAGGCAGCATCGCTGACATTTCCGCCAAGGTGGCATCATTAAACACCAGATAAGGAGGAATGTCGTGTTGTTCGGCCAGCTCACGGCGCAACAGTTTTAAACGCGCAAACAATTTACGATCATATTGCTGAACCGTACGAGTGCTCGATTTACGCTTCACGTCCAATAATTGAATACGCGGCTCAGCCAACATCAAGGCCATTTCAGCTTTTAAAATGGGTCTTGCGGCAGGGTTTAACCGAATACTTGAACCTCGGGTAATATCTTGGCTCGCCAAGCCTAAATGAATCAACTGCCTCAACACGCTTAACCAGTGCTCTGCTGATTTATCTGCACCTATGCCCCATGTGGTCAGTTTATCGTGCCCTCTGTCGACCACATTAGCCGCCTTAGAGCCACGAAGCACATCAATCACATGGTGCATGCCAAAACGTTGCTGAAGGCGAAATACACAAGATAATACTTTTTGCGCGTCTTCTGTGCCGTTATACCGTTTAGGTGGGTCTAAGCAAATATCACAGTTACCACAGGGTTCAGATGCACTTTCGTCAAAATAATGCAGTAACACTTGGCGTCGACAGGTTTGTGCTTCCGCAAAGGCTGCCATGGTATGCAGCTTATGAAACTCGACTTGTTGCTGTGGACCTGGCTCAGATTGTTCTATTAAATGGCGTACCCGGCCAATATCGGCAGGGTCAAACAACATGTATGCTTCGGCATCTAGGCCATCTCGACCCGCTCGGCCCGTTTCTTGGTAGTATGACTCGATACTTTTAGGAATGTCATAATGCACGACAAAACGCACATTCGACTTGTTTATCCCCATACCAAAGGCAACTGTGGCGACGACAATATCAACTTGATCTTTTAAAAACTTATCCTGGATATCAACTCGGTCTTCCTGGCTCATTCCCGCATGATAACCCTGTGCGTTAAAACCTTGTAGGCGAAGACGTTCAGCTACCTCATCGACACGACGCCGACTACTGCAATAGATAATTCCACTGGCCCCATTTTGAGATTGTAAATATTGACGCAGTTGATTGGCTGCATTTAATTTTTCAGCCACGGTATAACGAATATTAGGTCGATCGAAACTAGCCAGCAGCACATATGGTTGAATATGAAGACGCTCACAAATACTGAGCCGAGTCGCTTGATCAGCCGTTGCCGTTAATGCCATTAATGGAATGTGAGGAAAATGCTGTTTAAGTGCGCCTAAGGCTGCATACTCGGGTCGAAAATCATGTCCCCATTGACTAATACAATGGGCTTCATCGACGGCAAATAATGAAATCGTCAGCTCATGCATCCGCTCAATGAAATCGGGTCTTAATAACCGCTCGGGTGATACGTACAGCAGCTTTATTTCACCTTGATGCAACTGACGTAAAATCGCAGCACTTTGCTCACGCGGTAACGATGAATTTAAATACGCTGCACTCACACCACTTTGTCTTAAACTGTCCACTTGATCTTTCATCAGTGAAATCAGCGGCGACACTACGATGGTCACTCCAGGCAAGACGAGCGCAGGCAACTGATAACACATGCTTTTACCGCCACCTGTAGGCATAATCACTAAGGTGTCATTACCCGATAGGGCTTGTTCAATCACCTCGCGCTGCCCATCGCGAAAATCGCGATAGCCAAAAACTTGCTGCAGTTGCGCAGCTAATAAATCATTCTGGGTGGACTCAAGCGGTTGTGATGTCATTAGCGTAAAACTATATATCCATGGTAATAAGGGGCAAAATCGCAGTCTATTCTAAAGCAGTGCAAGCCATATGTCTTGGCATAAACCGTATTCAGTATTAGTGATTGAATCATCTGTAAATTAGCGCTAGATTAAATACTCTACGTTTGTCAGATATACCAAGGAAGAACATGACATCATCTATTCAAGCTCAAGTTTTAGCGCAAGTTGCAGAGGTTTTTGATAAACATGTGCCTTTTCATAATCTATTAGGATTATCGATAACACGCTATGACATTGATGGAGTTGAAGTTGTCGTCAATATGAAGCCAGAGCTGATTGGTAATATACACCAAAATATTCTTCATGGCGGTGTCGCTGCAACCATACTGGATGTTGTAGGCGGCTTAACGGTTTTTGCCGGATTGGTCGCCAGCCGAGAAGATTGGAATATTGAAGAGCTTCAGCAGCGATTAACAACCTTAGGCACTATCGATATGCGTATTGATTATCTTCGCCCAGGAAGAGGGAAAATCTTTACTGGCACAGGAAGTGTTATACGTTCAGGAAATCGCGTCTCAGTTTGCCGTATGGAATTACACAATGAGGAAGGCACTCATATCGCATTTGGCACTGGCACATACATGGTGGGGTGATATCAGCACAATTGTTTACACGGATAATGAAACAAGTTACCTAAGTTTACTTGAGTCGCTCATCGATGAGGCCTACAATCCTCAGTCCATTTGCCTGACAACTCCTGTGATCCTTTATGCCTGATTCAGAATACCGTAAAGGCGTTCTCCTTGCTGTGTGCGCCTATGTTATTTGGGGTATTGCACCACTTTATTTCAAACTGCTCACCCAAGTTTCGCCACTCGAAATTTTAATGCATCGCGTTATTTGGTCATTTATCTTTATGATTGTTTTAATGCAATTTATTGGCGGATTTGGGCGCTTACGTCTAGTACTGAAACACCCCAAACAGGTAGGCGTGTTAATTGTTACATCGGTATTAATCGCGGCTAATTGGCTGATCTTTATTTGGGCGATTAATAACGATCATATGCTGGACGCCAGTTTAGGATACTTTATCAACCCCTTGTTTAATGTGCTTCTGGGGATGATATTTCTGGGTGAAAGATTACGAAAAATGCAATGGGTAGCTGTCAGTTTGGCTTTAATAGGGGTCTTGTTGCAGCTGATCTCATTCGGCTCAATCCCACTAGTATCATTAGCCCTCGCAGCCAGTTTTGGCTTTTATGGCTTATTACGTAAAAAGGTCAATGTGGATGCTAAAACAGGATTACTGATTGAAACCGCCTTGCTCTTACCTGTCGCGTTAGGATATTTACTGCTGACATTAGACTCATCCGCAACCAGCATGTTAGTAAATAGCCTCAATTTGAATTTAACCCTTATCGCTGCCGGTATTGTCACGACCATTCCATTATTGTGTTTTGCTGGCGCAGCGGTACGAATTCCCTTTTCAATTTTGGGCTTCTTCCAATACATAGGCCCAAGTATTATGTTTATTTTGGCGGTAAAGCTGTTTAATGAGCCCTTTGATATGGAAAAAGGCATCACCTTCGGATTTATCTGGCTGGCACTGCTAGTCTTCGTCGGCGATATGCTAACTCAGCGCCAAAAACGTCGCCAAGTGAGCAACGGATGAGTGAGTTTTATGAGTGATTTTTTGAGTGGAGTAAAGCCAATGCGCGCTCTGGTTGCTCCACACTGATCATCATCAAGTAATTTTTGTGCGTGGGTATGATCATTACCCACTGCGAGCCGTCTTTAGCCCCAACGACTGACAATAACGCCCTACGCTTATTCTGTAATGTAAACCACCCTAAACTGTAACCCGGTAAACCTAATCCATTGGTGCGCCATTTAGGCTTCAGATCTGTTTGGGTCGTTAAGTCTGCGATATAGGCTCCTTGCCAATCAATATCTTCAGCATCTAAGGTTTGGGCATAGAGTGGCACGTTTAAAGAAACGCTTTTATCATCCCATATCAGTTGGCTTGTATAAGATTGATATAATGCCACGCTAAATATACTGAATACCGCCAGCAATATCCCCATTGCGGCATATTTTGCAGTGTTTGGCATCGGCTTCATCAATATGATACCCGCAATTACCACTAAACCAACAAGTAAGCCGATTAAACTATAAAGTGCTGAGGTATCGATGGCGCTTAAGGTAATAGTATGCATGCTGAACATTCCGTTGATTCTAATGAGGTGAACCTTAACTAGGCTAATAAAGGCTATCAAACCACATAATATAAGCCAAGCATTAGGTTTTAAAATGACAGTAGGCGATTGATCTCATGCATGAGTTTCACATAAAGATCATCGTATTATCTAGACTGAGATGAAATAGTGACTCTTTCTTTAATCACACGCTGCAAAAGGTGAATTACAGGCATAAAAAATGCCGGACTGGCCGACATTTTCTTACAATCAAAACACTACAAATCAAGCGCGAGAATTTTTGAACGGCGCTGATAGTTATATAACTGCTTTTTCTTATTCGGTAATGCTTCCACTTCGACAATATTAAAGCCGTGCTCTAAAAACCAGTGAATACTGCGCGTAGTGAGGGCAAACAAGCGTGAGTAGCCGCGAACTCTTGCCTGGCCAATGATGTTATTTAATAACACGCTACCGCGGTCAGCATCACGGTAATCAGGATGAACCACTAAACAGGCAAATTCACCGGCGTTATCCTCTTCAAATGGGTATAACGCAGCGCAACCAATCACTAGGTTGTCACGTTCGATCAGCATAAACTGTTCAATTTCCATCTCTAATTGCTCACGAGAACGTCTTACCAGAATACCTTGTTCTTCTAATGGGCGAATAAGGTTTAATACTCCACCGATATCACTGATAGTCGCACGGCGTAATCGCTCAGCGCTTTCGGTAACAATCTGAGTACCAATACCTTCTCGAGAGAATAATTCTTGTAGTAGTGCACCATCATCCAAATAACTGACTAAATGACAACGCGGCACCCCATTACGACAAGCATCAATACTGGCTTTTACGAACGCTGTTGTGCCAGTACAAGCTGAGCCATTCTGCTCCATGATAGCTAAATGCTCTAGCGCTTGATTTGGCATCAGCTCAGCAATCGCATTACCGTTTTCATCCGACAGGCCATTGGTTTTACTAAAACCAATGATTTTATCAGCTTTTAATTTAACCGCTACCTGAGTCGCCACTTCTTCAGCGGTAAGGTTAAAGCTTTCACCAGTAACAGATGCCCCTATCGGCCCCATTAACACAATACAATTATTGTCTAGCTGACGCCGTAAACCCTGACTATCAATACGGCGGACTTTACCGCTTAAGCAAAAATCGACACCATCATCAACCCCTAAAGGCTGTGCGATAACAAAGTTACCGCAGACAAGGTTAATTTGTGCATTTTGCATGGGGGTATTACCAAGGCTCATAGATAAACGCGCGGTAATATCAAATTGGGTTGCACCAGCTACCTGCTTAATGACTTTTAATGTGTCTTCATCGGTAATACGAATACCATTATGGTATGCAGGCTCAATCCCAGCAGCTTTCAAGCCCGCATCAATCTGCGGCCTGGCACCATAGACAAGAACGATTTTAATCCCAAGAGAATGCAACAAAGCCACATCATTTAAAATGCCGCGAAAATGATTATTCGCAAGTGCCTCGCCGCCTAACATTACAACAAATGTTTTACCACGATGGGCATTAACATAAGGTGCAGAATGACGAAATCCATCAACCAGCTCTGTAGTTCTCACGGACAAAATCACCTCTCTTAACATTTAATCATTCAATTTCGATGATTAAGTCGAGTTAACCACCACATCCCACATATGCTATTGCATTTTAATTCACTATTAAAGCATTTATTCTCACTATCAGTGAAATAAAAAACGCATAAAGACTGTAAAAACTTCATGACAGCCAAAAAGTTACCATGAATGATATCCAAGTATAGCTTACTTTTTTAAAGCATAAAAAAAGCCCCAATAAAGGGGCTTTTTTAAGAGTCAAAATCAATTACTTGATTTTAGCTTCTTTGTAGATAACGTGCTGACGAATAACTGGATCAAATTTCTTGATTTCCATTTTCTCAGGCATGTTACGCTTGTTCTTTTCAGTAGTGTAGAAGTGACCAGTTTTAGCAGTTGATACTAATTTGATCTTCTCACGATTACCTTTAGATTTAGCCATTTTCTATTATACCTTCTCGCCACGGGCACGAAGTTCAGCAACAACAACTTCAATACCTTTCTTGTCGATAATACGGATACCTTTAGTAGATACACGTAATTGTACGAAACGCTTTTCTTCTTCTAACCAAAAACGGTGGTTTTGTAGGTTAGGTAAAAAACGACGACGAGTCGCGTTTTTAGCATGCGAACGGTTGTTACCAACCATAGGCTTTTTGCCAGTTACTTGGCATACTCTTGACATGTCAATCTTCTCCAAAACAAATTTTTAACGCTCGAGCATTAATGTGCCTCGTATGGCCGTCGCCCGAGGCACAAAGAGGGCGCATTTTATACACGATTGGCTACACAAGATCAAGTATTGTTTATATTAACCATCCTCGCTCGGCGAAGGACACTATCTCTTTATCACCCACAACCATATGATCTAGCAAAGAAACATCTATAGTTTCTAATGCATTTTTTATTCGCTCAGTTATTCGCCGATCAGCTTGACTGGGCTCTGCAATGCCAGAGGGATGGTTGTGACAGACTATTACTGCCGCAGCACCTTTTTCAAGCACAAGGCTTACCACTTCACGTGGATAAACCGAAGCCGCATTTATAGTGCCGCGGAATAATTCTACAAATTGAATGACTCTATGTTGGTTGTCCAACAATAGTAAGGCGAACACTTCATAGGATCGGTCTGCTAATTGTCTCATTAAATAGTCCCGAGTTAAATCAGGATTTGTCAAAATTTGACCTCTTTGTAGATTTTCTCGCGCAATTCGCTTAGAAATTTCGGCTGCAGCCTGTAATTGAGCAAATTTTACCGGTCCAACACCGTTAATTTTACAAACTTGCTGCTTAGAAGCTGAGAGTAATTTACGTAAACCACCAAACTGCATAATCAGCTGACGCGATAATTCAAGCGCATTTTTGCCCGCAAGACCATTTCTTAATATTACCGCCAGTAATTCTGCATCGGATAATTGTCCTGCTCCGTTGAGTAACAACTTCTCTCGCGGCCCTTCACCCTGAGGCCAATCTTTAATCGCCATAAACGTTCCTTGTTTTATTTACCTGTTGCCATCTAAATTCAATAACGCCCACAAAACAGTATGGTCGAATATTTTGATAATGGATCTTCACCCACTTTCGATTGCTTTGTGGTATCGTTAGCCGCATTAAGATTTGAAGCGAATTTTACCCATGCTGACAGATAAGAAAGTATTATTAGGTATTGGTGGTGGCATAGCCGCATATAAAAGTGCCGACTTGATCCGTCGCTTAAAAGAGCGCGGTGCAGATGTACGCGTAATAATGACTCAAAGCGCGATGGAGTTTATTACCCCGTTAACCATTCAGGCCCTGTCAGGCCACCCCGTGGCGGCAGATTTACTTGACCCAGCAGCCGAAGCCGCAATGGGACACATTGAGCTAGCGCGCTGGGCTGATGTAGTTATCCTTGCCCCAGCCACAGCCAATTTAATCGCCCGCATCAATGCAGGTATGGCAGATGATTTACTGACAACCACCTGTTTAGCAACAAGCGCGCCCGTCGTTGTGTGCCCAGCGATGAATCAACAGATGTATCAGAATATCGCCACCCAAGAAAATCTGGCCAACTTAAACAGAAAAGGGTTCACCATATGGGGCCCTGCCACTGGCAGCCAAGCTTGCGGTGAAGTAGGCCCAGGCCGAATGTTAGAGCCTTTGGTTATAGCAGAGCAATTAGGTCAATTTTTTGCTCCCAAATTACTCGCAGGTAAAAAGCTGTTATTAACTGCAGGTCCTACCCGCGAAGCCATTGACCCTGTCAGATACATTTCTAATCATAGCTCAGGAAAAATGGGCTTTGCACTCGCACAAGCCGCGGCAGAAATGGGCGCTGAAGTGACCTTAGTATCTGGTCCGGTAAGTTTAACTACGCCGGCGAAGGTAGTACGTATTAATGTAGATTCTGCACAACAAATGCTGACAAGCGTCATGGAGAATATTCAATCACAAGATATTTTCATTGGCTGCGCAGCGGTAGCAGATTATCGCTTTGCTGATGTCGCCACCGAAAAAATGAAAAAATCCGCTGAGCACATGCAGCTATCATTGGTGCGTAATCCAGATATTTTAGCGACAGTCGCATCATTAACTGATAAACCTTTTACCGTTGGGTTTGCCGCAGAAACCAATAATGTCGAGCAATACGCAAAAGGCAAACTAACGCGCAAAAAACTTGATATGATTGCGGCGAACGATGTATCTGTTCAAGGCTTAGGTTTTAATGCCGATAATAATGCGTTACAAGTATTTTGGCCAAATGGTCAACAGACTTTACCGACAACAGATAAGCTATCATTAGCACGCCAACTACTTACTTTAATTAATCAGCAGTTACCCACAAAATGAAAACACCTATTGAACTAAAAATACTCGACTCGCGTATCGGTAGTGAGTTTCCTCTTCCTGCCTATGCAACCCCAGGCAGTGCAGGAATGGATTTACGCGCCATGATAGATACCACTATGGTTATCGCGCCCGGCAAGACAGTATTAATCCCTACGGGTATTGCTGTACATGTTGCCGACCCTAGTCTTGCCGCCGTAATTTTACCGCGTTCAGGTTTAGGCCATAAGCACGGTATAGTGTTAGGTAATTTAGTTGGCCTTATCGATTCAGATTACCAAGGCCCCCTCATGGTATCTTGCTGGAATAGAAGTACTGAACCGTTTACCTTAGAAATCGGCGATCGTTTAGCGCAGCTTGTCTTTGTGCCTGTCGTACAAGCACAATTTACATTAGTGGATGAATTTAATAGCTCAGATCGTGGTGAAGGCGGATTTGGTCACTCAGGAACCAAGTAACCTTCTAAAGTTGTCACTGAGTTAAGGAAAAGTAAGAATGGCGGAAAGCCCAAAAATAAATCGTCGCGAACACATTCTACAATGTTTAGCCCAAATGCTAGAAACCAGCCCTGGCCAACGTATTACTACAGCCAAATTAGCTGCTGAAGTCGGCGTCTCTGAAGCGGCGCTTTATCGCCACTTTCCAAGCAAAGCCAGAATGTTTGAAGGTTTGATAGAGTTTATCGAAGATGCACTTTTATCACGCTTAAACATCATCATGGATGAAGAAAAAGACACCATGAAACGCTGCCAGTTAGTATTGCATCTTTTATTAGTGTTCTCTGAACGCAACCCTGGCATTTCAAGAGTGCTGAATGGTGATGCCTTACTGGGTGAAAATGAACGTTTACGCAGTCGCATCAGCGTATTGTTTGCTAAAATTGAAACCCAAATTAAGCAAATCTTACGTGAAAAAACCTTACGTGAAGGCCATGGGTTTAGCTTAGATGAAGCCATTTTGGCAAACCTACTATTAGCTTTTGCTGAAGGCAGAATTTCACAATTTGTCCGCAGTGAGTTTAAACAAAAACCAACACAACACTTTGATGAGCAATGGACCTTTATTCAGCAGCAGCTGCTTCGCAGCTAAAAAATTGACTATTTGTAAGCTATTTTGATAAATTCTAGATTGTATTTCACTTAAAAGGACTTAAATCAATGAAAATACAATTGGTAATATCGGCATTAGCTATTTTATTGTTTCCGCCACTCGCGCTAAGCAATCCAACTAGTAAAATGCAAAACAACATAACTGAATGTCAATCTCAAGAGTGTACTAACCGATTTTTACAATATAAGCGCCTATCTAAAGCTGGACATTCCGATGCAATGTTTATGTTAGGCGAATTTTATTATCGCGGCTATGGCACAATTCAGAACACGAATTTGGCGTTAAAATGGTATCGAAAAGCAGCTAAGTTTGACTCTCCATTAGCTCAATATCGTGCAGGATTAATTTATATTTCTGATGTTGATTATCAAGATACACCTAAAGGTATTCAATATCTGGAACAAGCTGATAAAAATCACATGTCAGCAGCATCGCATTTATTAGGTTTGCTGTATTTTGAAGGTATTAAAGTCTCTCAGAATACCCAAACTGCGAGTGAATATTTCTCACACTCATACCAACTCAATTACCCCGAAACTCAAAAATTTATTACACAAAATAAATCAATCAAAGAGTTTAGTACTTTATCCCAAAGTCAGATTGTAAGTGATAATACTTCCGCTCCTACAAATGAAATGGAAACCATTCAGGTAACATCCCCAACCCTAGAAGAATTATTTGATTATCAAGTGGCTTTTTTAGAAAACACACTGCCTGATGCTGCGGTTTCAACTGGCTCTCGTATAGCCGGCAGAAATTGTAATGAATTGATTTCTTGCGGAACCCAAATGAACCGACACAGAATTCAAGACTTCCTAATGATAATGTGGTTTTAATCTGTATTAAGCAAGATGGTAAGTCTTAATTAAGGCTTACCATCTATCTAGAGCTGGCCACACTTAATTTTACCCAAAAACCAAATAACACACTTAACACTCAGCATAAATAATCCCCCTTGCTATCGAATTAATCCGCTCAGAACATCGCTAATAGCTAAGATCTGTTGCCCTAAAATGCCGAGTAAAATACAATGCGGCAACATATTTAACACTTTTTACACGGATTGTTTCATGCTACGTATTTTATATCTTACTTATATTATTCACTGTACAGGCCTTTGCCAGCCCATCTATTAAAAATTTCAGCGCTGATGCGGAGTTTTCAGAAGTAAAAATTTCACCCGATGGTAAGCATCTAGCTGTCATTCTTATCGAGGATGAAAAGCGCACATTACTAATTTTAAACCTCGAAAAAATGCAACCTACCTACGCTGTAAAATTTGATGGCGAAGAAGAAGTGGGTAGTTATTACTGGGTCAATGATGAAAGGATTGTTTTACAAAAACTTTATAAGAAACCTCGTCAAGAGTCATCTGTTTATTACGGTGAGCTTTTAGCTGTTAACTACGGTGAGCTTTTAGCTGTTAACTACGATGGCAGTAAATCAAAATACTTGTTTGGTTACAATGGTCGGGGAAGTTCAGGCAGTGCCAACATGTCTGATAACGAGTCTATTCAGGCAAGTGCATTCGTGTTAGATACGTTAAAAGATGATGATAAATACATTTATGTGATGGCTTATCCTTGGAATAGTCTCAACTATGTATATACCCTTGTTTACAAAGTAAATGTCTATTCAGGCAAGCGCAAGCGCATCACCACCTCCCCTGTCGCTAACGCTGGTTTTTTAGTAGATAACAATGAAGAAGTGCGTTTTAGCTTTGCTCGTGATAGCAAAAATAATGACCAATTATTTTATTATGATAATAACGAATGGATTGATGCCAGCAGAATTAAAGGCAATTTAACTGATTTTTATCCAATTTCATTTACCGAAGACAACAAATCAATTTACGCAATAGCCAATAGCGAAGGGGCGACTCGCGCGATTTACGAAGTTGAACTTGCCAGCGCTAAACATAAAAAAATTATTCAGCATGATGTTGTCGATCCATTGAAAACCTGGATAAGCGATCAAACAAATACACTTTACGCGGTTGAGTTCGAAAATGGTTACCCTGAATATCGTTTTATCAACACCGAAAGCAACAAAGCTAAAGTATTACAGCAACTCATGGCTGCTATTCCCGATCATAGAATCCGAATTGTTAGTGAAACAATTAATGGTAATACACTTATCGTCATGGCGATGAATGACAAAAATTCTGGTGACTATTACTTATTTGACCGTCAAAACCTCAAGTTAAAGTTTCTATTCGCAGGAAATGCCGTACTTGACCCTAATGAGATGTCAGAAGTTCGCCCAATTAGCTTCGTCAATCGTGATGGTGTAACCATTCATGGTTATTTAACTTTACCCCGTGGTATTGAACATAAAAACATGCCGCTTGTAGTTAATCCCCACGGTGGACCGCACGGCCCTCGCGATTTATGGGTATTTAACCCCGAAAATCAATTATTAGCACAAAACGGTATTGCTGTATTACAAGTGAACTTCCGTGGCTCTGGTGGATATGGAATTGATTTTGAGGAATCAGGTTATCGTGCATGGGGCAGTAAAATTCAATACGACATTATTGATGCAACACAGTATGCAATAGACCAAGGTTATGCCGATAAAAATAGAGTGTGTATCTCTGGCGCGAGTTTTGGTGGGTATTCTGCTTTAATGAGTCCGATGCTCGCCCCCGACATGTTCAAGTGCGCTATAGGTGTTGCTGGAGTATATGATTTAGAGCAAATGTTTGAAACGGGTGATGTTCCAGAATCATACGGTGGTAAAGCATTTTTAAAAGAAGTGCTTGGCAGTGACGTAGCACAATTACGTGCGATGTCACCAACTCATAACGTTGATAAGCTTAAAGCCAATGTGTTATTGATTCATGGCGAAGAAGATGAACGAGCACCAATAGAGCAATTTGAAGCGATGGAAAACGCATTAAAACAAGCAAATTACCCATACCAAAAACAAGTATGGGATAAAGAAGGACATGGTTTTTACAATGCTGAAAACCGTGCTAAGTATTATGAAATTATGCTTAAGTTCTTAAAAGAAAACTTAAATGTAAAATAACCTTTTGAGTTTTAAATCCCCCCTCCAAAGCCGATACTTGACTAAAAAGGTCGGCTTTTCTATTTCAACAATACTATTTTAAAGCAAATAGCGTTATGATCCCCGCCCTGCTGCAGTTAGCAGCACCCTCATTTTTATCGTACACTGATGTGATACTTGTTGTTGGAGAATGTGATGGCACTATCTGAAGCCGCAAAGAAAGTTCAAGCCGCCTTAGCTGACCGTGGGCTAGAAACCCCAATGTTGCCAAAAACGTCAACACCAGAAGAACGTAAGGTCAAAATTGAACACCACATGCGTGAAATTTTAACACTCATGTCATTAGACTTAAGCGATGACAGCCTTGCTGACACGCCTCGCCGTATTGCTAAAATGTATGTTGATGAGATTTTTTCTGGTCTAGATTATGAAAACTTCCCCAAAATCACCGTCATCGAAAACAAAATGGGCGTTGATGAAATGGTCAGGGTACAAGACATCAGCTTAACTAGCACCTGCGAACACCATTTAGTGACGATTGATGGCTTTGCTACCGTTGCCTACTTGCCACGCACTAAGATTATCGGTCTATCTAAAATTAACCGTATAGTGCGATTTTTTGCTCAACGACCACAAGTGCAAGAACGATTAACCCAGCAAGTGTTAGTGGCATTACAAACCTTGTTAGAAACCAAAGATGTGGCTGTTAAAATGGATGCGGTGCATTATTGCGTTAAATCTCGTGGCGTAATGGATTCGACTAGTTCAACCACAACCACAGCATTAGGCGGAATTTTCAAATCTAACCCAGCCACCCGTGCTGAATTTTTGCATCAGGTTAAATAACTTTAGCCTCGGATAATAACGTTTTATCGATTTGTCATCGTTAATGCCACAATAAAAAGCTGCATCAATATCGCTATTGAGCAGCTTTTTTAATAATCAACATTGTGATGAAATGAATTAAATTCCGTATTGTTGGCGATACGCGCTAACTGATGCTAATTCGGCTTCCATTCCAGACTTTTCAGATAAGTAACTAATCAAATCAGCCAGTTTGATAATTGATACTATGTCACAACCAAAATCACGCTCAACTTCCTGAATAGCCGATAGCTCACCTTTACCTTTCTCTTGGCGATCTAACGCAATCAACACGCCCGCAAGCTGCGCATTATGGGCATTAATGATTTCCATTGACTCACGGATCGCGGTGCCAGCAGTAATCACATCATCAACCAACATCACCTTGCCTTTAAGCTCGCTTCCCACAAGACTGCCGCCTTCCCCATGAGTTTTAGCTTCTTTACGATTAAAACAATAAGGCACATCAACGTCATGGTGATCACAAAGTGCCACTGCCGTTGTAGTGGCAATCGGAATGCCTTTATAAGCAGGACCAAATAATAAATCAAACTCAATACCCGCATCCATTAATGCTGCGGCGTAAAAGCGTCCTAAGCGGGCTAAATCCTTGCCTGTATTAAACAATCCAGCATTAAAAAAATACGGGCTAGTACGGCCAGATTTTAAGGTGAACTCACCAAAACGTAATACTTGGCGTTCTAGGGCAAATTCAATAAACTCGCGTTGATAAGCTTTCACTTTTAATCCTCTATTGACTATTTTTACTTAAAAAAAGGGACCGTAAACGGCCCCCTAATTTTGGAATTGATTTTAGCTCAATGCGGCTTTTTGCACATCGACAATTTCACGAATACTGTTTTTAGCTAGCCCAAGCAGCTCAATTAACTCTTCATGGCTAAATGGCTCACCTTCTGCAGTACCTTGAATTTCAATAATCTTGCCTGTTTCAGTCATCACGACATTCATGTCAGTTTCAGCGGCACTATCTTCGATATACTCTAAATCGCTGATCGCTTCGCCTTCAAAAATACCAACGCTCACAGCAGCAATTAAAAACTTAAGTGGGTTAGCTTTAATAATACCTTTACCGCGCGCCCAGTTTAACGCATCAACTAAAGCAACACAGGCTCCAGTAATCGCCGCGGTACGTGTGCCGCCATCAGCTTGAATAACATCACAATCGATAACAATGGTATTTTCGCCTAGTAGCTTCATATCTACCGCGGCACGTAACGAACGACCGATAAGACGTTGAATTTCTTGCGTACGACCAGATTGCTTACCACGAGCAGCTTCACGATCCATACGGCTATGGGTTGAACGCGGTAACATACCGTATTCAGCCGTCACCCAGCCTTGACCCTGGCCTTTTAAAAAGCGCGGCACACCTTCAGTAAAACTGGCGGTACAAAGTACTTTAGTATCACCAAACTCAACCAATACAGAACCTTCTGCATGGGCAGTAAAGTTACGGGTAATAGTAATAGGGCGAGTTTGAGCGGGTGTACGATTGCTTGGGCGCATGAAAAGTCCTGTAGTCGAATTCGTATTTAATTTGGGACGATATTATAGTCGTATAAGCTTACATATGCCATGCAAAGGCATCATTCTGTGAAGGAATCCTTTAACCCCTGGTGATAAAGCCGCTATAATCGGTAATCAATTTGATAAATCACACACAGGACACTTCATGATCCAAAGCATGACAGCGTATGCTCGCATAGAGCACAAAGCACAATGGGGTACCGCCTCATGGGAAATCCGTTCCGTTAATCAGCGTTACTTAGAAACCTACCTACGCTTGCCTGAACAGTTTCGCAGCTTTGAACCTGTACTGCGTGATCGCCTTCGAAAACGCCTAAACCGCGGTAAAGTAGAAGTTAACCTACGTTATGAACTAGCCGACAATAGCAGCAATGAATTACAGCTAAACCAAGATCTCGCCAAGCAATTACTTAGTGCCGCTAACTGGTTAAAACAAGAAGCAGGCCAAGGTGAACTTAGCCTCACCGACGTACTACGCTGGCCTGGTGTATTAGCATCGGCAGAACAGGACATGGATTCGATTGGCGCTGAGTTGATGAAAGCCTTTGATAGCGCTATAGATCAATTTATTGAAGCGCGAGGCCGTGAAGGTTCCGCCATTAAAGACATGTTACTTACGCGCTTAGATGGCGTAATGGAGCAAGTCAACATAGTACGTGAGCACATGCCAACCGTTATGCAATATCAACGGGAAAAGTTAACCAACCGCCTAGCAGAAATTCAAGGCGAGCTAGACCCTGCACGCATTGAGCAAGAAATGGTATTATTGGCTCAAAAACAAGATGTTGCAGAAGAGATGGACAGGTTAGAAGCCCATGTCACTGAAGCTCGCAGAATCCTTAAAAAAGGCGGAAGTGAAGGTCGCCGTTTAGACTTTATGATGCAAGAGTTTAACCGCGAATCAAATACCCTAGCCTCAAAATCTATCAGCGCAGAAATCACTTCTGCTGCGGTTGAATTAAAAGTGTTGATAGAACAAATGCGCGAGCAGATCCAGAACGTGGAATAAGATTTGAGTTTTAAAACAATAAATACAAAAAAACCTGCCGTGGCAGGTTTTTTGTTGAACATTATAAATGTTAGATATCCATGCAGCTTTTAAGCTTATTCATGGCATTTTTTTCTAACTGTCTAATGCGCTCTGCTGAAACCTGGTAAGTATCGGCAAGCTCTTGTAGCGTCACTTTATCATCGTCTAACCAACGCGAGCGCAAAATGTGCTGGCTGCGTTCATCTAAGGTTTTAATGGCTGATAATAATCGATTCTGTGAATCCGACTCCCAGTTGTCATCTTCAATGTTTTGAGCGACGTCTGATGAATGATCTTCCAAATACAAAGCTGGGGCAAAATCGGTTGCGTCATCATCACTGTCATTGGTTAAATCAAATGCAGGATCTTGAGCCGCCATGCGTGACTCCATTTCGGTCACATCGGACTTAGACACACCTAAGTTTTCAGCTACCATTGCTACTTCTTCTTCGCTAAACCAGCCTAAACGATTTTTAGATTTACGAATATTAAAGAATAGTTTTCTTTGCGCTTTGGTAGTGGCGACTTTCACGATACGCCAGTTTTTTAAGACATATTCATGAATTTCAGCTTTAATCCAATGAACAGCAAATGACACAAGACGAACGCCAACATCGGGATCAAAACGTTTTACCGCTTTCATCAAACCAACATTGCCTTCTTGAATTAAATCCGCTTGTGGTAGCCCATAGCCTGAATAGCCTTTGGCTATGTGAGCTACAAAGCGTAAATGCGACATAATAAGTTGTTTAGCCGCTTGAAGATCGCCGGTTTCTTGTAAACGCTTGGCAAGATCAAACTCAGTCTTAGCATCTAACATTTCAATTTTAGATACTGACCGAATATAAGCTTCTATGCTGCCACTGCTTTGTGGTAACGCTAGCGCCATTGATTGCGTTTGATAAGTCATTCGCTCTCCTACTACTTATTCTTTGGATAAAACATGCTATAAAATCTTGTAATTCAATGAAATAAGTTAAAAAACTTACAAGATACTAGCTAATGAACCTACGGTATCTAAGACATCTTATGTCAAAAATAGTTCATTCGAGACGTTATTTAACCCGTTAATGCACTACTTTGCAAGTAAACAAAGTTTCATATGCTTATTATAGCCCGATTAACGCTATCGGTTATTCCTATTGAGATATCTAAACGTTTGAGTTTGTTCAAAACACATTTAGCATGTTATGAAGGCTCGATTTTACGCAAGTGTTGACGTACAGACAGATACGACCCTAACCAGCCTAAAAATGACGCGAGTAAGACGAGCTGCCCCAACTCTGCAAAGGTCAACGACTCTAAACTTAGCTGGCTGCCATATAAACCCATCAAATCAGCCAACGCGCCATCTAAATACCACACAAGTAAATTGATAATCAGCCAAGCCAATAAACCGCCGATAACGCCATACCAAATACCAGTATAAAGAAAAGGTCGTTGAATGAAGGCTTCGGTCGCACCCACTAATTTCATGATTTCAATTTCTGTTCGACGATTCATAATAGCCAAGCGAATCGTATTACCAATGACCAAGACCACGGCTAGAACCAATAAAGCCGCGATGGCTAGGACAGTTTTTTCTAGCAAGCGAACCAGCGCCTGTAAACGCTCAAGCCATTCTATGTCTAAACGACCAAAGCTCACTTCAGGTTCGCGTTCCAATTTACGAAGGAGCTCACGTGCACCTGTGGGACTTGAATACTTTAACGAGGGGGTCACGCTGACGACTGCTGGCAGCGGGTTTTCATCTAAATAAGATAATGCTTCACCAAATCCTGATAAGCGCTGAAACTCTTCCAGTGCTTGTTCTCGACTAATGTAATCAACTGAGGCGACTTCACGGAATGATTTTATCCGTGAAATTAAACTTTGAATCGACTGCTCGCTTCGTCCTTCATTAATGAATAACGATATTTCGGCAGCACTGTTCCAAGATTGAGTGATATTTTCAGCATTTTTAACCAGCACTTGTAGTGCAGCAGGTAAGCTTAAGCTTACCCCTAACACAGCCATGGTCATAATCGATGAGACTGGGTTGCGCCATAATTCACCAATACTAGACATACCTTGCTGCACGTGGCGAATAAAAAACATCACAATTCGACCTGAAATTGGCAGCTTACTTTGGGTTATATCATTTTGCTTGGCCATTAAGCACCACCTACTCGACTCGTGTGCTGCTCACCACCAATCATTTGTCCTTGTTTTAACGTAAATGTGCGGTATTTCATCCGTGCGATTAAGCCTAGGTCATGGGTGGCGATTAGTACACTGGTACCCGCATCGTGAAACGTTTCGAATAACCGTAAAATATCCATAGAAAGTTTAGGGTCCAAGTTACCCGTCGGTTCATCCGCTAGCAAAATAGGCGGCTTATTCACAATCGCTCTGGCAATACCCACACGTTGCTGCTCACCACCGGACAACATTATAGGATTATGGCGCTCTTTGCCGTATAGCCCGACCATATCTAAAGCACCAGCAACCCTTTTTTTAATTTCACCATGGGAGAAACCTTCAATAACTAGAGGTAACGCCACATTATCAAATACGGTTTTTTCCAGTAACAAATGATGATTTTGGAAAATCATTCCAATATTACGGCGTAAATAAGGGACATGTTTAGGACTAACATTGGCGATATCATGTCCGTTGATTGACACTCTGCCTGCGGATGCTCGCTCAATAACAGTGATCAACTTAAGCAGCGTACTTTTACCTGCGCCTGAATGACCGGTTAAAAAAGCCATCTCACCTTGTCGTAGGTGAAAATTAACATCCAGCAAGGCTTTTTGCCCGCCTGGATAGACTTTACTTACCTGCTCAAATTGGATCATGTGTTATTTTTCTGCCTTTTCTTGACTAAATAATGCCTCGATAAAATCATTGGCATTAAAAGTACGTAAATCATCAATTTGTTCGCCAACACCAATATGACGAATTGGAATATTAAATTTATCTGCAATCGCGAAAATAATACCGCCTTTAGCAGTACCATCAAGCTTACTTAATGTTATGCCGGTTACACCAACCGCTTCCTGGAAAAGTTGCGCTTGGCTAATGGCATTTTGGCCGGTGCTGGCATCAAGGGTGAGCATGACTTCATGTGGTGTATTAATATCGAGTTTTTTCATCACTCGAACCACTTTCTTCAACTCTTCCATTAAATGGCCTTTGTTCTGTAAGCGCCCCGCCGTATCGGCGATTAATACATCAACCTTACGTGCTTTAGCGGCTTGCAAAGCATCAAAAAGCACCGATGCGCTATCTGCACCAGTATGCTGAGCCACTACGGGAATATTATTGCGTTGCCCCCACACTTGTAACTGCTCAACTGCTGCAGCACGGAAAGTATCACCCGCGGCTAACATGACAGATCTACCTTGATTTTGGTACTGTTTTGCTAATTTTCCTATGGTGGTGGTTTTACCAACACCATTAACGCCCACCATTAATATTACAAAAGGGCCATCGGCATTATCTGGGACCAAGGGGATAGCTACAGGCTCTAACATCTTGTGCATTTCATCGCGCATAAGCTCATAAAGTGCTTCAGCATTTTTCAGCTGTTTGCGTGATGCTTGTTCCGTTAGGCTATTAATTAATTTAGTCGTGGTTTCAACACCTACGTCAGCGATTAACAATTGTTCTTCAAGCTCTTCAAATAAGTCATCATCGATTTTCTTGCCACGGAATAATCCGATAAAGCCTGAACCAATGTTTTCGCTTGTACGCATTAAACCGCGCTTTAAACGAGCGAACATGCCTTCTTTTTTCGGCTTTTCCTGCGGCTCAGGTTCAATCTGACTAACCACGCCTTGAGCGTTATCTTCTGCGGCTTGCGCTTCTGCAGCAATACGAGCAGCTTCCGCGACCTGTGCCTCTGCTGCAACACGAGCAGCTTCCGCGGCCTGTGCCTCAGCAGCAATACGAGCATCTTCTGCGGCTTGCGCCTCAGCAGCAATACGAGCAGCTTCTGCAGCCTGTGCCTCAGCAGCAATACGCGCAGCTTCTGCAGCCTGTGCCTCAGCAGCAATACGCGCATCTTCAGCAGCCTGTGCCTCAGCAGCAATACGGGCATCTTCTGCGGCTTGCGCCTCTGCAGCAATACGAGCAGCTTCTGCGGCCTGTGCCTCAGCAGCAATACGAGCAGCTTCTGCGGCCTGTGCCTCAGCAGCAATACGCGTATCTTCTGCGGCTTGCGCCTCTGCAGCAATACGGGCATCTTCTGCAGCCTGTGCCTCAGCAGCAATACGGGCATCTTCTGCAGCCTGTGCCTCAGCAGCAATACGGGCATCTTCAGCACTCGTATCAGATGGCGCCTCATGGGTTACATCTTGAGTTGTTTCTTTCGAAACCTGTTCAACTTCTTGCTCACTCTTATCTTTACGGAACCAAGAGAAAAAACCTTTCTTTGCCATGTTTGCTACCAGTGCTAAATATAAAATAGGATCAATAACAGCTAATTTTGCTCGCCAATATAAGGTATTGGAGAATACTCAGTAATTTTGCTGAGTTTAATATAAAATATCAGCTGTTTAAGGTGAGCATAGTCTACCACTTTCTTTTTCTTTGTTCAGGCAAAATCACGAGGAACACATGGCGCGACAAAATACCAGTAGCGGGCAAGTCAGAATTATTTCAGGACAGTGGCGCTCTCGTAAGCTTCCCATCCATGATTTAGAAGGTTTACGCCCAACCACTGACCGTGTGCGAGAAACACTTTTTAACTGGTTATCAACTGATATTCGTGGTGCTAGAGTATTAGATTGCTTTGCGGGAAGTGGAGCGTTAAGCCTAGAGTCTTTATCGCGTTATGCTGAATTTGCCTTAATGTTTGAATTGCAAAAAAGCGCGGCTAATCAATTAACTAAAAATCTCCAAACATTAAATTGCACCAATGCAAAAGTGGTTAACGGAGATAGCTTACAATTATTAGCCAAAGGAACAGACACAGGTTTTGATGTGGTGTTTATCGATCCTCCTTTTCGTAAAGGTTTAGCTAAACACACGATTGAACTGTTGATGACCCATGGTTGGCTAAATAATGATGCACTCATCTATCTTGAAACCGAAAATGATGTTGCTGATATTGTGTTGCCTGCTAGCTGGCAGCCATTAAAGGAAAAAAAGGCCGGCCAGGTCAGTTATCGCTTATTTACTTATCAAGCTGAGCGTTAATTGATGGCACAACTGATTAAGTGTGGTTATGCCACCACGGCCATAGCTTGGTTAGTTATGGTTTATAATCTGGTGCACCCGTTTGAAGGCTCGATTGGTTTCGCCTTTACGATATTGTTGCTGCTAACCGTAATAATGCATGCTTTACAAATAGTCATATTTCACATGATGTTTAAAGATACGCTCACTTTAAAACTTAAAGACTATTTAGTGGTGTGTTTTTTTGGGCTGTTTGGATTGTTAGCTTATCGGCAAAAAGTATTACAACAATAATCTATGATTGCTCTGCGGAATATTAAGCATAAAAAAACCTCGTTAAATTAAACGAGGTTTTTTATGTTGTCGGTTCAATCTACTTACTTTTTAGGGTAAGGATGTGCGACACCTTTGTGACAATCTACACAAGTTTTTCTATCTTCAGGCGCTTTCTTGAAGTTGTTTTCATGCATCTTCTTGGCCATTTTCTTCATGTCTTCAGGCTGATTCTCATAAATACGAGTATGACAGTGACGACAGTTAGCTGAGTCATTAGCCTTAAAATACTTTAACGCGATATCAGCTTGCTCTTTACGATTCTCATCTAACCAAGCCTGAGTGTTAAAGTCATCGATCATTATGAAACCATATAAGTCTTTTGATACGATGATTTTTTTGATCAAGTAATCAACTGGACCATGAGGTAAATGACAATCTTGACATTGAACAGTAATACCTGCTTTACCGCCACCATGGGCAGAAGCCAATACTTCATCTTTTAATGAATGATTGCTATGACAAGACATACAGAATTCGTCTGTACTTGTTGCATGTAAAGTTTGCTGAGTCGCAAAGTAGCCAACGACACCCAAAATCACACCGACAACAATCAGTACAATAATGGAATATTTCGCGCTTGGTTTAAATAGTGCACGCCAGTTCATCACACATCTCCGTTTTACAGAATTTTACGTTTTTAATTTTCGGCAAGTGTAGAGTGTTTTGGCGCCAAAAAAGCAGATATGACTCTAGGTTTAAGTGTATTGGGTTGTACAAATAACTTAAACTTTGAAGTCGATCAATAATCGACTGAGTTTATTCACTCCAAACTTAAATTAAACTTAATACATAAAAGGCGATTTAACAACAAAACACAAAAAATCAACGGCATAATTGCAACGCAGATCTCAAATAGGTCATTATTCTTGCAATAATTTATACATCTGTAGCGAGGAGGCTCTTTTTCTCCATGCCGAGCTTAAACATATTCACCGCGCCCCAGGCCATGATTACTCCACCGACTACCAGCATGCTGTAAACAATAGTTTGGTCGGCTAACATAGGTAAAAAATCGTTGCCAAAACCGACGAAGATACCGTACAAACCTAAACCGAACAGTAAACTACCAGGAAAATCGATAATGCCAACCAACAGCATTTTTCTTTCAATTTGTTTCATTTTTTGTAGCTTATTATCTGTCATATAAACCTCATCCATGATCAAAAAAACAACATAGCAAATTCAACGCAGACACAACAGTAGCGTTCAGGTTCTAAGCAGTTTATTTCCACCGTAGGGCTATTGATGCAGGTTCCCTTAATAATAACAGCGCAAGTCAATATCAATTGATTCAACTTTGGTTCATTTGATCAAGCAAATGCCTTTTCATTCGCTATAAAATAAAAAAGTCTTCCGTAGAAGACTTTTTTACTTTTGAAGCGCTTATTTATAAACAGGCAAAATATCCGCCATGGCAAGCAAGTGACATATTGCCGTCACAGCACCAAACATCACCACGATAACGATTAATGCATTTCCGCCAGGTACTTTAAACCCTTGACTGTCTGGATATAACTGACGCGTTTTATACGCCAATAATGCCGGTACAATCACTGCCCAAATGGTCGCAGCTAACGCAGCAAAACCAATCGCCATCAAAAAACCATTAGGGAACAATATTCCCAATACCGTAGGGGGGATAAACGTTACTGCAGCGGTTTTTAAACGACCTATACGTGTGTCATCAAAACCGAAAAGATCGGCAAGATAATCAAATAAACCTAAGGTTACCCCTAAAAATGAAGACGCTACTGCCAAATTTGCAAACAGGGTTAACACGCGGGATAAGTTTTCACTTGAAATCGATTCAGATAATGCACCGACTAACACCCCCATATTACCGCCTTGGGCAATAATATCCGAGAACATTCCACGAGAAATATTACCCATAGTGACCACTAACCAACAGGCATAAATCACCAACGCGATTGACGTGCCTAACACTAACGCTTTTACAATGGTCTTAGCATCTTTGCCGTAATACTTCACCAAACTAGGTACATTACCGTGATAACCAAAGCTGGCTAAACCAAAAGGCAGCGCAGCTAACATGTAAGGTAAATAGCGGGTTTCGCCATCAGGCTCAAACAAACGACTGGGCTCGATTTCAATCAGTAAATTACCCGTCGCCAGAAAGAAGGTAATGACCATACCTCCCAGCATAATAGTGGTAATTCTATCAACCGCTTTGGTACTGGTTAACACAATCAAGGCTAACACTGCAGCAAACACCAAACCGGCAATACTTTGCGGCAGCACAATACCAACGGCCTGCAAGCTATGGTTAACAATTGAGCCACCACCACTAATGTACGCATAAGTTAAAATATACAATACAAACGCAATTGATAAGCCGTTCACAATACGCCAGAACTGGCCTAGCGTATCGCGGGTTAATGTGTCAAAACTGGCGCCAGGCTCGAAATGAAGATTAGCCTCTAACAGTAATAATCCTGACATCAGCATACAAAACCAAATGCCGACCAACATCATCATTGAATAACTAAACCACATTCCGGCACCAACAACCGGCAAAGAGAACATCCCTGCACCAACGGTTGTTCCTGCAATAATCATCGCACCGCCAATAAGCGATTTACTTTTGGGGCCATTTTTTGCCGCATTCATATGGTTGGCCATTAACTTAAATGCTCCGCATTGACGCTATCTTGGATGGTTTGTTTAACAGATGAGCGTAATAAGCTATTAGCATGATCACGAATACGAGAGACCTCGTCTAAATGCTCATTACTGCTTAAATAACCTAGCTCTTTCAATTTAACACTTAAGGTGTTGTATAATTTTTTGTCATAAAACTCTGGCGCAGTAATACCGTGTAAAGCACCTAAACGTTGCGCCAATACATGACTCTCACACTCAAGCTCTGAGCGTTCTAGATGAGGTTTTATCGCCAAAAGGTTGAAGATGATGGCATAACGCTGCATTGTTTCACTGACGGTTTCAGCGAGAAGCTCTAATTGAGTAATGTTGGCATCAACGACAATACAACTGTCACCGCAAGTCAGCAGGTTCTCCGCCACCATCTGTGCCAACACTTGATCGACATAAATTGGAAGATTTTCGATACCCATAAATAATTCGGCTTTCAGCAATGGATAAAAATCTTCCACTACCGCCAATATTTGCTCACGATTACATTCTTCATAGCGCACCAAGCAACTGGCGATCAGCGAAGGAATAATCATTAAATGGATAATGTTATTACGGTAATAACTTAAGGTGATGGCATGTTTTGCATCAAGTGCAACAATGTCACCTAAAGGATCGGTCTCAAGGGTGAATTTATTTAAAGATAAACAATGCTCCACAATCGAGGCACCATTGCCTTCTGCAACCGAAGTGTAATTAGAATACGGGGCATTTTTGAGCAGTTTGAGATAAAAATCTAACTGACGCTCTAATTGATGACGTTCTAATGCATTTTGTTCAGAAGCCAATAACACTAGGCTGGTTAACGTCACAGAACTTGCCGCTGCCGCGCCATTAATTTTAGTCATCACCTGATTAGCTAAAAGGTTTACCGCAGGCGTTACCCATGAAGGCTTTTGTTCAGGGTCTTTAGCCACTTCTTCACGCCAATCTGGCGCTTGTTGCTTTAAAAAGTTTTGTAAATTTATTGGCTCACCAAAGTTGACATAACCTTGACCAAAATTACGTAATTTTCTGATTGCCCCAAACACTTGCCAAACAGATTCTTTTTCTTTTTTCTTACCGCTTAATTCTTTATGGTAAGTAGCCACTTCCATCACATGGTCATAGCCCAAATAAACTGGCACTAAAGTAACAGGACGTTCAATACCACGTAATACACTATTGATTGTCATCGCCAGCATACCCGTTTTAGGCGCGAGTAATCGTCCAGTTCGAGATCGTCCCCCCTCAGTAAAGTATTCGACTGAATAACCTTTTGCGAAAAGTTGATCTAAGTATTCACGGAAAATGGCGGTATATAACTTATTGCCATTAAAGCTGCGGCGAATAAAGAATGCGCCACCACGGCGGAACATTGGCCCCGCAGGCCAAAAATTAAGGTTAATACCCGCTGCAATATGCGGTGGTACCATACCTTGATAATATAAAATATAAGACAGTAGCAAATAATCCATATGGCTTCGATGACAAGGCACATAGACAATTTCATGGCCATCATGGTGTAACTGACGTACTTGTTCGGCGCCTTTAATGTTAATACCGCTGTATAGTTTGTTCCAAAGCCAAGTAAGGAACCGCTCTGCAATGCGCACTAAACTGTCAGAATAATCAGCAGCAATTTCATCCAAATATTCAATCGCGGTTTCACGTGCTTTTTCTTTAGATATCTTTTTATTGGTAGCTTCTTCTTCAATCGCTTTAATAATGGATTCAGACGCTAATAACGAAGCAAACATGGCCTGACGATTAGGCAATTGCGGTCCTGTCATCACTTTGCGTTGTCGACGAAAATGCACACGCGCAACACGAATTAATTTGTGCGCAATGGCTTTATCAGTGCCATGCTCATCCGCCATGTAACGTAAAGACATGGCATTAGAAAACTGCACAAAGCTATGGCGACCTAAAAAGAGAATCATTAACCATTTGCGAAGCCAAGTTGGGCTTTCACGCTCAAGCACTGCAGCTTTCATGGTGTCATCTTCTTTACCTGGGGTGCGCCCCCAATAAAGACTAACCGGCACTAGCTGAATATCGAGTTCAGGTTGTTGACGATGAAGGGCTAATAAACTGGTAAAACAGCTTAAAAACTTTTCACCGCCTTCACGTTTACCGATTATCGGCTTACGACCTTCTAAGCAAACCACTCGAGGCACTTTCAGTCCATCAAGCTGTAATGGAGAGTATGGGCTAGGTAATCCTAGATCCTCAGTCATCTCACTTAACGCTGCAGTGTCACTAATCGACTCTGTTTTCATCACATAAACAATAGGTTTTGCTGGATCAAAATTTAAATCCGCAAACGGATCTTGGGGTACCACGATGGTATTTACCATCAATTTTTGAACCCAACGCAATAGCCTAAGTATGATTGAATCTGGTTTTGACATAGTAATATTCGCAATAAAGCCCTTTTAATATGGGCGCATAGAATACCAGAAACTGGTTGCCTTTCACTAACTGCTGTACAAACCAAACTCAGCTTTGCAAGCATAATACATTTTTTACACTCTATACCTATGAAATATATAACAAAAAAATCACATTTAATTATAAAATTAAAAAATAATTGGTGAATACTTGCGCAAAACAAAACACTGTATATAATGACAGTTACTGTATAGAAAGACAGGAAGCAACATGAGACCCTTAACACCACGCCAAGCTGAAATTTTAGAGCTGATTAAAAACAACATCTCTGAAACTGGGATGCCACCTACTCGTGCTGAAATTGCCACACGCTTAGGTTTTAAAAGCGCCAATGCGGCTGAAGAGCATTTAAAAGCTTTGGCTAAAAAGGGGTTTATTGAAATTATGCCCGGCACGTCTCGTGGCATTCGCCTGACCCAAGAGGATGAACCAGAAGAAAATGGCTTACCGTTAATTGGTCAAGTGGCTGCTGGCGAACCCATTTTAGCCCAAGAACACGTAGAACAATACTATCAAGTCGATCCAAATATGTTTAAACCTGCCGCTGACTTTTTATTAAGAGTGCGTGGTGACAGCATGAAGGATATTGGCATTTTAGAAGGCGATTTATTGGCTGTACATAAAATGCAACAAGCCCGAAATGGTCAAGTTGTTGTTGCGCGTGTTGAAGATGATGTCACAGTGAAACGGTTCGAGAAAAAAGGCAATGTGGTTTACTTGCATGCTGAAAACGAAGCGTATTCACCAATTGAAGTGGATTTAAGTTACCAAAGCCTAACAATTGAAGGGCTTGCTGTTGGTGTTATTCGTAATGGAGAGTGGTTATGAACAAACTAATGGGCACAGCCCCGCGTCATCCTGGATTATGGATGGATATGCCATCAGCAGATATGAATCTGGCACAACCCATTACTACGCTTCAAACTCAGACCCACGGCAAACTAGAACTAAGCCAATATGCTAGCCAGTTAGCACAATTAAGTCAGCAAGGACGTTGGATAGTGCTCATCAATCCAGCCAACATCAGTTACAAACAGATGCTAGCCAGCGCTGGTGTTAGGATGGATAGAGTGCTTTTGGTTCATACCAAAGATGAGATTGAAACCCTATGGGCAATGGAGAAAGCATTAACTAGCGGCACATCAAGTGCTGTGATTTCATGGACACAACCTTTAGACGCTCGCGACAGTCGCCGTTTAGAGTTAGTCGCCAAAAGTGCCCGCGCCTTAGGCATTGTAATTGAAGATGCCAGCACAGACTTAAATCATGATTTAAGTACTAAAACGATGCTTTCAAATCAAAATAATGCGGTTAATACAATTAATTTCACCTCGTTTCATTAATTATAATTGCCGTATTTACTGAGCCCTGCCCATGTGCAGGGCTTTTTTGTACAATTTTTCAGCTAATTAGCTGTAAAAGTGATCTTGATCAATGTTTAATCTACAAGTAATGTACTTAACAAGGTTGAAACATTTTCAACCTTACTGAAACGCTACAGTCTAGATTTTATCTGACAGATAAAAGCGTCAAATCAGAATTGATAAGTTCAGTTGTAAGTACCAGCGTGGTGCACATTTAATAAAAACCAGTAAGCCGAAACGCTTACAACCACCAGGGTACTTTGGAGTCATCAAACTTTTTTGGGAACCGAAGAGTTTGCATAGAGCAGAGACTTACTGTGTGACTCTTCTTTGTAGTTGCTATTCGCAATTGGCAGAGGAGAAGTCTTGTGAAGCAATGGTTGTATTGTGTAATGGCGGTGTTACTGGCACCTCCCCTTGGGGCAAACGAAATGCCCCTCAACATGACAAAAGGTGTAACGAATATTAGTGGTCAGGTTTACGACCTCCACATGATTATTCTATATATCTGTTGCGCTATTGGTTTAGTGGTGTTTGGGATCATGATTTATTCCATGATTTATCACCGAAAATCCAAAGGCGCTGTCGCGGCAAATTTTCATGAAAGTACTAAAGTGGAAATTGCTTGGACTGTCATTCCATTTGTCATTCTTATTGGAATGGCGATTCCAGCCACTAAAACCCTAATAGCGATGGAAGATCCGTCAAATGCGGATTTAACCATTAAAATTACCGGTTCGCAGTGGAAATGGCATTACAGCTATTTTAATGAAGACGTCGAATTTTATAGCATTCTATCCACTCCACGAGATCAAATTGAAGGAGACGAAACCAAAAGCGATACTTACTTATTAGAAGTAGATAAGCCTTTAGTTTTACCTCTTAATCGTAAAGTTCGTTTCTTAATGACCTCTGATGATGTTATTCACTCGTGGTGGGTACCCGCATTTGCAGTAAAAAAAGATGCGAATCCGGGGTTTATTAACGAGGCGTGGACGCGTATCGACAAGGCAGGAACTTATCGCGGCCAGTGTGCTGAGCTATGCGGTAAAGATCATGGCTTTATGCCGATTGTTGTGCAGGCATTACCTGAAGCGGAATATGATGCTTGGTTATTAGACCAAAAACAGCAAGCGAGTAACGCAGCTGAAGCTGCGAAAGCCGCCTTATCAGAGACTCTTTCAAAAGAAGAGTTAATGGCAAAGGGTGAGCAAATTTACCTCTCTACCTGTGCAGCTTGTCACCAACCCAACGGAGCAGGTTTGCCGGGCGTATTCCCATCGCTTATTGGCAGCCCAATCATCAAGGGACCAATTAATGGCCATATTGACATTGTCCTTAATGGTAAGCCTGGAACAGCCATGCAGTCGTTTGCTAAACAGTTGAGTGCGAAAGATATTGCGGCGGTTGTCACCTATGAGCGTAATGCTTGGGGTAATGATTCTGGTGATGTCATTCAAGCAGTGGATGTGAGTAATGCCGCTAATGGTGGCAACGCTGATAACAGTGCCTCAGCTCCTCAACCTATGACTTCTGATAGCCCAATGGAGTCGGTTCCAACTGATGTTCAACAGGTTGTCGCAACGGTAATGCCCATTGATTTAACCGAACTGACCCACGAAGAACTAATGACTGAAGGCTTACAAGTGTATACCTCAACCTGTGCTGCTTGCCATCAAGCCACCGGAGCGGGGTTACCAGGCGCTTTCCCATCATTAATCGGCAGCCCTGTTATTAAGGGACCTGTAGAACAGCACATTAATATTGTTCGTAATGGTAAGCCAGGTACCGCTATGCAAGCTTTTGCAAGTTCATTATCACCGCGCCAAATGGCTGCAGTGATTACTTACGAGCGCAATGCATGGGGTAATAACACTGGCGATACAGTGCAAGCAAATGATGTTAATAGCCATGGACAGTAGGGGATAATAATGAGTACAACTACGCACGATACTGCTGCAGTCCATGACGATCATCACCATGGTGCCCCAAAAGGCATTATGCGCTGGCTGCTAACCACCAACCATAAAGATATTGGATCGTTATATTTATGGTTCAGTTTTATTATGTTTTTAACTGGCGGAGCCATGGCTATGGTTATCCGCGCCGAGTTATTCCAACCTGGATTACAACTGGTTGAACCTAACTTTTTTAATCAAATGACCACAGTTCATGGACTTATCATGGTGTTTGGTGCCGTTATGCCTGCCTTCACTGGCTTAGCTAACTGGTTAATCCCTATGATGATTGGTGCGCCAGATATGGCACTACCACGAATGAACAACTGGAGTTTTTGGATATTACCTTTCGCGTTTGCTATTTTGCTTAGCTCGCTATTTATGGAGGGCGGCGGCCCCAACTTTGGTTGGACATTCTATGCGCCACTATCGACAACCTATAGCCCTGATAGTACAGCTCTATTTGTATTCTCGGTGCATATTATGGGGATCAGCTCAATCATGGGTGCAATCAATGTGATTGTAACCATTGTCAATATGCGTGCCCCAGGCATGACATGGATGAAGCTACCCTTGTTTGTTTGGACATGGTTAATCACAGCTTTCTTATTAATTGCTGTGATGCCAGTGCTTGCTGGTGCAGTCACCATGGTACTGACGGATAAGTTTTTCGGCACCAGCTTTTTTGATGCTGCGGGTGGTGGTGATCCCGTCATGTTCCAGCATATCTTCTGGTTCTTTGGGCATCCGGAAGTGTACATTATGATTTTACCGTCGTTCGGTATCATCTCTGCCATCATTCCAGCGTTCAGCCGTAAAAAGTTATTTGGTTATTCATCCATGGTATACGCAACGGCCAGTATTGCGATTCTGTCATTCTTAGTGTGGGCACACCATATGTTCACCACAGGTATGCCGGTATTTGCTGAATTGTTCTTTATGTATTGCACCATGTTGATAGCGGTTCCCACAGGGGTAAAAGTCTTCAACTGGGTTGCCACAATGTGGCGGGGATCGATGACGTTTGAAACGCCAATGCTTTTCGCCCTCGCCTTTATCATTCTGTTTACCATTGGTGGTTTTTCAGGATTGATGCTTGCAATCACCCCAGCAGATTTTCAGTACCACGATACTTACTTCGTTGTTGCGCATTTCCATTATGTGTTAGTAACTGGGGCGGTATTCTCCATTATGGCAGCGGCTTATTATTGGCTGCCTAAATGGACTGGGCATATGTATAGCGAAACCTTAGGTAAATGGCACTTTTGGTGTTCGGTTATTTCAGTCAACGTGCTGTTTTTCCCGATGCACTTTTTAGGCCTTGCGGGTATGCCGCGTCGGATACCTGATTATGCAATTCAATTTGCTGATATCAATCAAATTGTATCCATTGGTGGATTCGCCTTTGGCTTGTCGCAGCTAATTTTCTTAGCCGTGGTCATTAAATGCATCAAAGGCGGAGAAAAAGCACCAGATAAACCATGGGAAGGCGCTGAAGGATTAGAGTGGACAATCCCAAGTCCTGCGCCTTATCACTCGTTTACAACGCCACCAGAGGTGAAATGAGATGAGTCAGCCAACCAAATCAAACCGTAAGTTACTCACCATGCTAACACTTGGTGCTGTGGGCATGTTTGGTTTTGGTTTTGCGCTGGTGCCTCTTTACGATGTGCTATGTGACACTTTAGGTATTAATGGAAAAACCCAAAATACTGCAAGTACATACGAAGCTGTCATTGTTGATAAAAGTCGCACTGTTACTATAGAGTTTGTTGCCCAAATACAGCCCGGCATGCCGTGGGAGTTTTCTCCCACGGTAAATCGCATTCAAGTTCATCCAGGTGAACTAACCCATGCTAAATTTCATGCCAAAAACCTGTCAGCAAACAACACCATTGGCCAAGCAATACCCTCAGTATCGCCTGGTCAAGGTGCTGCCTATTTTAATAAAACAGAGTGCTTTTGTTTTAATCAACAACCACTAGCGGCATCAGCCAGTGCTGAACTCCCATTGATTTTTTACGTGGATCCCGATTTACCGGAATCCATTAACACCTTGACTCTCTCTTATACCCTTTACGACATTACCGCTAAAGTCGGTAGTGGCTTAAAGCAAGGAGCAGCAAAATGACCACAAAGCATGAAGCCTATTATGTGCCAGCACAAAGTGCCTGGCCTATCATTGGTGCCATTGGCCTTTTCTTAATCGCCTTTGGCGCAGGCAGTTACGTACAACAATTATCAACAGAAGAAAGTTATGGCGGTTATATTCTTATTGCCGGTATAGCTGTAATTTTATTTATGATTTTTGGTTGGTTTAAAACCGTCATTGATGAATCAATGGCAGGTTTATACTCAGCCCAAATGGACCGTTCATTCCGTCAAGGAATGAGTTGGTTTATTTTCTCGGAAATTATGTTCTTCGGGGCTTTTTTTGGCGCGTTATTCTACGCCAGAATGGTTGCGGTACCTTGGTTAGGTGGCGCGTCAAATAATGCCATGACCCATGAAGTTTTATGGCCGGCATTTGAAGCCATTTGGCCTTTAGTCACCACACCTGATGGCACCAAAACAGAAGCTATGCCATGGACCGGGTTACCATTAATCAATACGATTTTACTGTTAACCTCTTCTGTCACATTGCATTTTGCTCACACCAGTTTAGAAAAAGCCAAACGCACACCATTAAAAATTTGGTTAGCGCTGACCATTTTATTAGGTATCGCCTTCTTGGTTTTACAGGTAGAAGAGTACAGCCACGCTTATCATGAAATGGGCTTAACGCTTGAGTCGGGGATCTACGGTAATACCTTCTTTCTGTTAACCGGCTTTCATGGCGTGCATGTCACTTTAGGAACCGTGTTCTTAATTGTATTGCTATTACGGGTGTTAAAAGGTCACTTCACAACCGACAAGCATTTTGCTTTCCAGGCAGGCAGCTGGTATTGGCATTTTGTTGATGTGGTGTGGTTATGTTTATTTGTGTTCGTTTACGTTCTGTAAACACGCTGATTAATAAGGCCGTGGGTTAGGTTGAATAATGCCTAATGCCATGGCCAACAGCAGTAAAATAACAACAAGGGCAGAAAACATCACTCTTCGACCTAAAAAAGGACTCATAGATTGTTTGTTTTCTCCTTTAACCATAATAAATAATGCACGGGCTAAATTAAACATAATGAATACAAGCAGTAGCACTAAAACTAACTTAACTAACAATGGGGCTGTCACAGGCAATCCTCTTGCGGGTTTAGGTTGGGCCGCGTTTGTTTTTATTGTCATCACTGTGGCGGTGTTTAGCATTTTGGTCAAGTTAGGATTATGGCAACTGGAACGTGCAGAATTCAAACGTGTATGGGATATCACGTTAAGCGAGCGGCAAAACCAAGCAGCAATAAATTTTGATTCATTATTGCAAGTCATTGCGGAGCACACATCAAACGCTAATTCAGAACAACAAACCTTAACAGGATATCGCATTGCCGTATCGGTATCACCGGTATCGAAGCAGGTACTACTGCTCGATAATCAAATATACATGGGTCAGGTAGGTTATTTGGCTTATCAGGTGTTTCAAGTCAACGCCTCGTCACCGCATTTATTAGTTGAACTCGGTTTTGTGCCCGCCGATAAAGACCGCCGAATTTTGCCTGACATCAGCGCGATTTCATCGGGAAGATACAAGCTGATTGGACGCATTTATCAAAAACAGACCAATCCATTAAGCGATCATTTAATGGCTGAAACAGGTAACCCAATGCGCTTCCAAAATTTAAATATAGATGAATTATCGCAGCTGCTGGGGTATCCATTATTACCTGTGGTGTTGCAACCAGATAACGTACCTGATTTAAGTTTGCCACAACCGTGGCAACCTATTCCGTTATCAGCACAAAAACATCAAGGATATGCTTTACAGTGGTTCACTATGGCCGCGGTATTTTTAGGGTTAATGGCATGGCTGGCACACAAAAAGTGGCAAGCTGGCGCTCATTAAGCATTTTTCATCAACATTAAGCAGTAAGAAGAGGAGCTAGAATGAACTCCCAGCCCAAAAGAAGTAATAAAACACTCATCATATTGTTAGTCGTTTTTGTACTGCCCGTTGCCTTAGCCAAATTGGTATTAAGCTTAGATCTCTACCATGGCGGCGCCACCAACAAAGGGGCATTGTTAAATACCGAGCTGACCTACAGCGCGTTAAATATGGTGAATCCGAAACCACATCTGTGGCAAATGGTGTACTTGCTGCCTGAAAAATGTGACGAGCAATGTATGGATAGACTCTATGTGATTAACCAAAGTCATATAGCGCTAGGACGAGACCGAGACCGCGTTAGCCCAATTATATTACTGCAAAATAACAGCGACCTAGACGCACTTAAGCAACTCCATATTCAATTTGAAACAGCCCCCAGCAATGCACAAATAGCCGCATTATTAACCCAACAACAGATGATCATTATCGATCCGTTAGGCAGTCTAGTTATGCAATACGATGGCGTATCGGGTCGTGAGGCCAGCATAGCTCAAGGCAAATCAATGATTGCCGACCTGCGTAAAATGCTGAAGTTGTCGAGGGTTGGCTAATGCGCATTCCTCATCTCATCAAATTTACCCTAGTGTTCACCTTAATGGTGATTCTAATGGGGGCTTACACTCGATTATCTGATGCAGGTTTAGGCTGCCCTGATTGGCCAGGCTGTTACGGTCATTTAACCGTGCCGAATGAAAGTCATGAATTAGCGAAAGTGGAAGCGCACTTTCCCGAACATACCGTTGAACCTGAAAAAGCCTGGCTTGAAATGATCCACCGTTATATTGCGGGCACCTTGGGGTTACTCGTTTTAGTCATTTTGATTTTATGTTTAAAGCAACCTTCTGCGCCCAAAAAGCTCCCGATATTGATATCCGCTTTAATCATTTTTCAAGCGGCACTTGGCATGTGGACGGTCACCATGAAGCTGATGCCGATTGTGGTAATGTCACATCTTATAGGTGGGTTTAGTTTATTTTCATTATTATTCATTCTCTATTTACGTACCAAGCCCTTAAGGATCCCGGGCGGCGACTTATATGCCAGAAAGCTAGCCCCTATCGCCGCATTTGGGCTTGCAGTGTTGGTGATACAAATTATTTTAGGCGGCTGGACCTCATCAAACTACGCGGCCTTAGCCTGCACTACATTGCCGATTTGCGAAGGTAATTGGGTTGATAACTTACGCTTTGCCGATGCTTTTTCACCTTTTCAAGGCAACCATCCCAGTTTTGAATTTGGTGTTTTAGATTATGCGACCAGAATGACAATTCATATTAGCCACCGTATTTGGGGGGTATTAACCGCCATTATTTTAGTGTGGATTGCGATAAAACTATTAAAAGCACAATCATCCACAATGCGAAAAAGCGCCTTTTTACTAATTTTGTTAGTGATAGCGCAAGTGGCACTTGGGATCAGCAATGTAGTGATGCACTTACCATTAGGCATCGCAGTTTCTCACAATGGCGGCGCGGCATTACTGTTGCTAACCATGGTATTTATCAACTACGCCCTATGGCGTAAAGCGTAACCAGAGGACATAACAATGACAAAACCAATCATCCTCAACCCCCCCCATGAGGCTGTTACATTTCAATGGCGTGCCTATTTTGAAATGACCAAACCTAAAGTCGTCGCGTTAATGCTGCTCACTGTATTGGTCGGCATGTGTTTAGCGGTACCCGGCGTAGTGCCACTTCAGCCTCTTATTGTCGGCATGGTTGGCATTGGACTAATGGCTGGTGCTGCGGCAGCATTTAATCACTTAATAGACCGTCGCATTGATGGCTTAATGGCCCGCACTTATAACCGCCCTTTACCGAAAGGGAAAATCTCAGGCACCAAGGCTGCGGTATTTGCTGTATCCATTGGGTTGATAGGATTTGTCATGCTTTACGCCTGGGTAAATCCACTGACGGCCTGGCTAACCTTTGCCAGTTTAATCGGTTATGCCTTGGTTTATACCGCTTATTTGAAACGTGCTACCTCGCAAAATATTGTCATTGGCGGGTTAGCTGGCGCAATGCCACCACTATTAGGCTGGACAGCAGTCACTAACGAATTACACGGCCATGCTTTACTCTTGGTTATCATCATTTTCACCTGGACGCCGCCGCACTTTTGGGCATTGGCGATTCATCGCAGAAAAGAATATGCCAAAGTCGACATTCCCATGCTGCCAGTTACCCATGGTGTTGAATTTACTAAAACGTGTATTTTGCTTTATACCATTCTTCTTGCTATCGCGTGTTTACTGCCGGTATTAGTCGGCATGTGTGGTCCGGTTTATCTGGTCGGCTCAACGCTACTCAGTTGTGGGTTTATTTATAAAGCTTGGCAGCTTAAATACCATGACTATCAAGGCTTAGCGATGAATGTATTTAAATTTTCTATCTATCATTTGATGGTGTTATTCATCGTTTTGTTAGTTGATCACTATTTGTGGATTAACTAAATCCTGTTGCAATAAAGCTTGTTTAATAAGAATGACACTCATAACCAAGGGCGTGCTAAATGCGTAAACGCAGTATCATTGTGGCACTGATGGCGGTGGCGATAGGCGGTATCACGGCCTATCAATGGCAAACACCACCGGCCAATTCATCCACACAAATGCATCAATCTCAGTACAAAAATATCGAGCTGGCTACTGGCTTTATTTACGATAACCCAAGAAAACTAGCGACTTTTAGCCTCAGCGATCAACACGGCAACCCATTCACAAATCAAGATTTACAAGGTAAGTGGAGCCTCTTTTTTATTGGCTTCACCTCTTGCCCTGATGTCTGCCCAACCACATTAAATAAGCTAGCTGCCGCCTACCCTGAGCTGCAGCAAATCTCTGCCGATATACAGGTTGTTTTTGTGTCCGCCGATCCCCAACGCGATACCCAAGTTAAACGTTTAGACTACATCAACTTTTTTAACCGCGATTTTAAAGCCATAACGGCAGAACATAGCCAGTTGTTTCCTTTCAGCCGTGATCTCGGCTTTGTTTATGCTATGGTTGGGGAAGGAGAAAATTACCAAATCGATCACAGTGCTTCTTATGTACTGGTCTCCCCCACAGGCGAAAAAACCGCAGTGTTTAGGGCTAAGCCGAAACCCGGTTTACCACCTCAAATACTCAATGAAGAGTTAATTGCTGATTTTAAAAAGATTGTTAATAATGCATAAGCCGATTTAAGATCGGTTTACAATACTCGATTTGATCAGTAACGTGTGCTCTTGTGTTTAATACTATTTGAATTCACGCTTACAATTAGCTATACGCTATCCGCTAACTCTGCCCGTGAACCCGACTGCAACACTTGGTTTATAATAATCTACGTAAAACCATGATTAATATTGCTCAAATAGTAATAAAGGCTATATTTTAATAAGTTGCTGTTAACGGTTGGAATACTGCATGACTGAAACCACTCTAGATTTAGGCGCGGCGATTACAATTCGTAATATACAGCCAATATATTCTCAGCTTGCTAATCATTTACAGCAAACCACACCATTTATTATTGATGCCAGCAAACTGACCAAAGTGGATACTGCCGGAGCGCAGTTACTGTTTTTACTGCATCAAACCTGTATCAAACGGTCACTTAATGTTACTTGGCTTCCAGCCGATAAAGAGATATGCAAGCAATTAGCGTTACTCGCGATTACAATACCACCGCTAATTGGCTCAGTTTAAAGGACAGTTTTAATGAAAAAAATTCTGGCAGTCGACGATTCCACCTCCATGCGACAGATGGTCAGCTTTACCTTGCAAACAGCAGGATATGAAGTGCATGTCGCCGCTGATGGCAGTGAAGCTTTGACATTAGCCAAGCAAACTCAGTTTGATCTAGTGATCTCTGACATTAATATGCCCGTGATGGATGGCATTACGCTGATTAAAGAATTACGGGCGCTTGACCAGTACCGCTTTACGCCGTTATTGATGCTGACCACTGAATCTAGCCCAGAAAAAAAACAACAAGGGCGCGCCGCTGGTGCCACAGGCTGGATAGTTAAACCTTTTAATCCGGAACAACTTTTGGCAACCGCAGCCAAAGTACTCCGTTTTTAGTGATAAGCAGAGAATAAATGGATATTGATCTCAGTCAATTTAGCCAAGTTTTTTTTGAGGAAAGCTTAGAAGGACTCTCTAAAATGGAGTCTGAGCTATTGGCGATTGATATAGAAAATTTTGATCAGGAAAGTATCAATACAATATTCCGTGCTGCTCACTCCATTAAGGGCGGTAGTGCGACCTTTGGTTTTACCGAAGTAGCTAATTTTACGCATTTACTTGAAACGCTGTTAGACGAGATCCGCGAACACATCAGGCCAATGCAACCACAGCATGTTGAAATGTTGCTGGCATCGGTCGATGTAATACGCAATATGATTGATGCTTTAATGAAAGATCAAGCCTGCAATGATCCCGCATTTGCACCATTGATGAAGCGATTTGAACAAACCCTCGCCCAACCGTCAAATGCCAACATCAGCGCAGAAACAGACACGTTAAATGAACCACAATCATCTCCTAGTTTCCCTGTGTCAGAGACAGGCCTGGATCCGGATTTAACCCTTTGGCAAATCGACTTTAGCGCCGGCGAAGATATTTTACGTTGCGGTAACGATCCCATTTACATGTTTACTGAACTGGCAGAACTGGGGCAACTAAAAGTCACCTTAAAAGATGTCGCTTACCCAGATGTTGACGAATACGAAGCTGAAATTTGTTATCTGCAATGGCAATTATTGCTACTAACGGACACATCAATATCCCGCATTAAAGAAGTGTTTGAATGGGTAGAAAGTGAATGTGACATTCAATTTAATCAGCTTGAACGAACCCCCGAAACCGATGCCCAGTTTCTGTCGCCACTTGATGCAAAAGCTCCAGAAGAAGCCAATAACCAAGATGCTGTCAAAGAAGACTCATTCGTTATAACAGACGCCCCTGCGCCAACCCTGACAGAACCACAATCAGCCGCAGAACCAGCCAATAGTTTTGATATGACAAGTGCCTTGGCTGAAGCATTTGAACAACAAAATCACCCTAGCGCTCAAGCATTACCCATCGAACAAACCACTGTAAATACTGCAGATGTGCAGGCACAGATTGAAGTAAACGAGCTCCAAATAAGCAACACAACCACCTTTACCTCGACAAGTGAACAATCCAATAAATCAGTCGTCACCAAGCCTAGTTCACGCTCGACCGATATCAATCAAAGTTCAATACGGGTCAACATAGAAAAAGTCGATCAACTGATCAATATGGTCGGTGAATTAGTCATTACTCAAGCCATGTTAGGTCAAATAGGCCAACAAGAAACTATCAACCAAGAAACCCTTATTACGCTGCGATTAGGCTTAGAACAGTTGGCATCACACACCCGTGAATTACAAGAAAATGTAATGCAAATTAGAATGATGCCCATTTCATTTGCCTTCAATCGCTTTCCTAGGTTGGTGCACGACATTAGTTTGCAACTGGGCAAGAAAGTTGATTTAGTGTTAAGCGGCGAAGAAACCGAGCTCGATAAAACCGTAATGGAAAAAATTGTCGACCCACTGGTACATCTCGTGCGCAATTCATTGGATCACGGTATAGAGCTTCCCGAAAAAAGACGCGAACAAGGTAAACCTGAATTAGGCACAATCCAACTGAACGCATTTCACCGTGGCGGTAATATTATTATTGAAATCATTGATGATGGCGGTGGTTTGAATACAGACAAGATTCTCAGTATTGCGCGTAAAAAAGGCTTGGTTGCTGACAACGAACACCTGAACACAGAAGAGATCCACCAGCTCATATTTAAACCCGGCTTTTCAACTGCTGAGAATGTCTCAGGTCTTTCTGGCCGCGGTGTCGGCATGGATGTCGTTAAGCGAAACATCACCGAGCTGAATGGCGATATCAACCTAGCTTCAACACCAGGTAAAGGCAGCCATATAACGATTCGTCTGCCATTAACCCTTGCCATTTTAGATGGCCAATTAGTGCGAGTAGGTAACCATGTCTATGTCGTGCCACTGATGTCAATTCATGAGTCATTGCAGGTTTCAGAGCGCCAAATAAATTACCTAGGCAAAGATCAACAAGGTCATCGCCAAGAGGTTATTCATCTCCGAGAAGAATTCATTCCCATTGTTAAAGTATTTGAGCAATTCAATCATCAGGCCGATGCCCAAAAAATTGAAAAAGGTATCGTAATGATTGTCGACTGTAACAACAAAAAAGTCGGTTTACTGGTTGATGAACTCCTGTCGCAACAACAGGTGGTGATTAAAAATTTAGAAGTTAACTACACCAAAACACCCGGCATATCAGGGGCAACCATACTCGGTAACGGTGAAGTGGCACTGATCATAGATGTTATCAGCCTGACACATCTTTCTGGCATCGGCCATCACAAAGAACATGCGGCATAAAGGAGCGAATTAACGTGGATGTTTCGCATCAGCAATCGCAAGCAACTCAGGGTGATGTTAATCAACAATACTTAACATTCATTATGGGACCTGAAGAATACGGGGTAGAGATACTCTCAGTACAAGAAATACGCGGTTGGCAAAAAACCACTGCTATTCCCAATGCACCAGAATATGTCAAAGGGGTTATCAACTTGCGCGGCAATGTCGTGCCTATCATTGATTTGCGCCAACGTTTTGGGCTTAGTGAGCTTACCTACGGTCCAACAACCGTTGTGATTGTTGTTAAAGTTAAAATAGAAAAAAACAGTAAAGTCATTGGCATTGTGGTTGATGCGGTTTCCGATGTGATTATTGTCGACGATAAAAATTTAAGACCAACACCAGATTTTGGACTCGACACTGACGTTAGATTTATCAAAGGACTCACTAGTCTCAGCGACAAAATGGTGATTATTTTGGATGTACACAAACTATTAGGCAATGAGGTGTTACCCAGTGCTCAGCAGCTGTCTAGCATCATAGAACAACTCGAAATACCAGCAGCCTAAAAACATTTGGCCACGATAAGAATAAGTAAACAGAGGACGTAAACATGCCAGAAAATCAATCATCGCCAACCAGTGGCCTTCATCCTCTTGCATTTGGAGCGCCGCTATTGTGTGCACTCGCATTAGCATGCAGTTTGGCAGGGCTTGATGCTTTATGGGTAAACGCATTAATGCTATTAACCTTGTTGAGCACCCTATTTGTCATATTCCGACTACAGCAAAAAAATCAACGTCTTGTGAAAGCCACCCAAGATATTGCCAGTAGTTATGACACGGATCACACAGTTAATTTAGCTGAGTTTGAGGCGCCACATTGGCCACAACTACAGTCCGCGCTAAATCAATGGCATCAAGATACAATCAATAGCCGCTTTTACATGCAAGCATTAGATGCCTGCCAAGGTAATATCATGGTGGCAGATGAACATTACGACATCGTTTATCGTAACGAGTCGCTGTACAAAATGTTCAAGTCAAATGAACAAGTATTACAAAAAAGCCTGACTCGTTTATCTGTCGATGAATTGGTGGGTTCAAATATGGATATCTTCCATCAGCACCCAGAACACCAACGTAAGCTGATGGATAAGCTCACCACGCCTTACTGCACCAGATTTGTGATTGAAGGGTTATCTTTTAGATTAACCGCCACGCCTTTATTTAAAGATGATCAACGTATCGGTACGGTTGTTGAGTGGTTAGACATGACCGAGCAAGTAGCGAAAACACATAAAGAACACATGCTGGCCGCTGAAAACACCCGCCTAAAACAAGCATTAGACTGTGTCAGTGCCTGTACCATGGTGGCAGATAATGATAATCGTATTATTTATACTAACGATGCACTGCAAACCATGTTTGAAGATGCAGAAGAAGATGTAAGAACGGGCCTACCTAACTTTAATGCCAAACAGCTTGTGGGCGAACACATTGACGTTTTCCATAAAAATCCATCACATCAGCATAATGTGATTGCAGCGCTAAAAACGACCCACCGAGCCGAATTTGCAGTTGGAAGCCGAGTATTCAAATTTACCGCCAACCCTATTCAGGATGGGGAAGATAACCGTATTGGTACTGTGGTGGAGTGGGAAGACCGTACCGCTGAAGTCATGATTGAAAAAGAATTACACCAATTGCTTGGCGCTGCCAACCAAGGTGACTTAAGTCAACGATTAAGCTTAGAAGGTAAAGCCGGATTCTTCTTGTCACTATCTAAAGACCTCAACCAATTGCTCACGGTATCAGACAATATTTTATCAGACGTAGTAAAACTGTTTGACGCTTTGGCTCAAGGCGACTTAAGCCGTCAGCTTGAAGGATCTTACTCAGGTCAGTTTAACAAACTCCAGCAAGACGCCAACACCACAGTTGATCGCCTTACTGAGGTGCTCAGTGAAATTAGTGATGCCGCCAATACAGTTACCTCCAGTGCAGAGGAGATAACCCAAGGCAACATTGATTTAAGCCAGCGTACCGAAGAGCAAGCGGCATCATTAGAAGAAACCGCTGCCAGTATGGAACAAATGACCGCTACCGTTAAGCAAAGTGAAAACAACGCCTTGATTGCCAATAACCTTGCCATTGAAGCCAATCAAAAAGCAGAACAAGGTGGTAATGTGGTTAAACAAGCGGTAGTGGCAATGGATGCAATTACTGAGTCAAGTAAACGTATCGCTGACATTATTACCGTAATTGATGAAATTGCTTTCCAAACGAATTTATTAGCACTAAATGCCGCAGTAGAAGCCGCTAGAGCGGGTGAGCAAGGTCGTGGATTTGCAGTGGTCGCGGGTGAAGTGCGTAATTTGGCACAGCGCAGTGCTGGTGCCGCAAAAGAAATTAAAGAATTAATCAGAGACAGCGTTAATAAAGTCACTGACGGTACTCAACTTGTTAATCAGTCTGGTGAAACACTCAAAGACATTATGCTTTCTGTAAGCAAGGTAGCAGAAATGATCGCCCATATATCGATTGCAGCAGAAGAGCAGTCATCAGGTATTTTTGAGGTGAACAAATCTATTTCTCAAATGGATCAAATGACACAACAAAATGCGGCCTTGGTGGAAGAAATTGCCGCAGCAGGTGACACCATGACCGAGCAAGCACGTCAAATGAAGCGCAAACTGAGCTTCTTTAACACAGGTAATGCTGAAGTCGCCTTTGAAACTCAAAGCAAACAAAAATCGAAAATTAAACATATGGCCATTCAGGTAAGTAACGAAGATTGGCAAGAGTTCTAACGGCCTAAGTTTAATCATGCGATTAACCCCAAGTGTCATGCTTGAGGTTAATATTGTTTACGTGACACATTCGAAATGCTTAAGGGATTACATTTGTGGATAAGTGGCAGCAACAAGAATTCCCAATGAGCATAGCGGATTTCGATTTTTTACGAAATTTAGCTTATTCGCAAACAGGTATTGTGCTGCCAGAACGCAAAAAGCAGATGGTGTATTCGCGGTTATCCAGACGTGTTCGCACTTTGAGGCTGAGCACCTTCAGCCAATATTGCCACTACCTAGAAAATAACACCCAAGAGCTCCCTGAATTTATTAATGCACTCACCACAAATTTAACGGCCTTTTTTAGAGAAAAGCATCATTTTGTTCATTTAGATAAACAGATTTGCCCGCAGTGGCTGGCCGGTAAACAAAAAAGAATCCGTATTTGGTCAGCAGCGTGTTCGACAGGAGAAGAGGCTTACAGCATAGCGATGACACTGTATGGCCGAATTGATTTAAACCTATTTGATGTAAAAATTTTAGCTACTGATTTAAACACCCAGGTACTTGAAACGGCAAAAAAAGGCATTTATTCTGCGGAAGTATTACCTACAATACCTGCTAATTTTTCCGCAAAATACATAAAAACCTTACCCAATACTGAACAATTCTCCATCAAGCAGCGTATCAAAGATTTAGTACACTTTAAGCAGCTTAATCTACTACAAACTTGGCCGATGTCGGGGCCTTTCGATGTCATTTTTTGCCGAAATGTGTTTATCTACTTCGATAGTGATACAAAGCAGAGAATTATTAAAAAATTTAGAGCATTATTAAATGATGGTGGTTATTTAATCATAGGTCACGCTGAAACTATCAACGATTTTGCTGCTGATTTTGAATTTGTAGGACACACAATTTACCGCGCCCGAAAGCGTAAGGTGCCATTTTCACCTTTATTTCAACAACAGGAGGCTGAATGATTAAAGTACTCGTCATAGATGATTCAGCCTTCATGCGTCAGTTGCTGACCCATATGTTAGATGCTGACGACAACATTATTGTTGTAGGTGAAGCGGAAGACCCATACGAGGCCAGAGAGTTAATCAAACAACTTTCTCCCGACGTGCTAACACTTGATGTCGAAATGCCTAAAATGGATGGTTTAGCTTTTTTACGCAACTTAATGCGCTTAAGGCCCATGCCTGTGGTGATGGTGTCATCATTAACCCAAAAAGGCGCTGATGTTACCCTAGAGGCGTTATCTTTGGGTGCAATAGATTACGTTGCTAAGCCTAAAAACAATCATCAAAATAGCCTAGCATTATTTCAAAATAATTTAATTTATAAAGTCTTAGCTGCTGGGCAAATCACTTTTGATGCTCCACCACCTGTTCGCCATAATCTACAACCGAATTCAGACGTTAGTCATAAATTCAAAAACCGCTTAATTGCTATTGGTGCCTCAACCGGAGGCATTGAAGCGATACAAACCCTGCTAACGCCTTTACCTGCTAACCTGCCTCCAGTAGTGATTACTCAGCACATACCACCGGTTTTCAGTACCTCGTTTGCAGTCAGGCTGAATAAAAACTGCAACCTTAATGTGATTGAGGCTAAAGGGGGTGAAAAACTTACCCCAGGCTATGTGTATATTGCCCCTGGCGACAAGCATTTAGTGATCATCCGTGATGGTGCCCATTTTAAAACAAAATTATTGAATAGCGATCCCGTTAATAGGCACAAACCTTCAGTTGATGTGCTGTTTAACAGCGTGGCTGAACATGCCGCTAAAACCTCAATTGGCATCATACTAACCGGAATGGGTAATGATGGCAGTCAGGGCTTATTGAATATGAGGCAAAAAGGGGCGTATACCATCGCCCAAGATCAAGCCTCATCCGTTGTTTGGGGGATGCCTGGCTCAGCAGTAGAGATTAATGCTGCAAATGAAGTTTTACCTCTTGCCGATATCAGTAGTAAATTACTGACCTTACTGACAATCAATTAACGCGTCTTAGCAAGTTATGGCTTGAAGCCAGTTCATGGATTTGGTGCAATATTGTTCCAACCGATAATAAAACCACTTTAAAGTACAGTACCTTGCATATGTCCTTATTTAGCGCTCTCTCAAATGGTGATAAAAATCGCCAGCTAATGGCATTAGCCATTCCGATGATTTTATCCAATATTACCATTCCACTGCTTGGGTTGGTCGACACCGCCGTCATTGGCCATCTTGGTGAAGCGTATTATTTAGGCGGAGTTGCTCTTGGCAGCACCATAATCACCTTAATGGTGTGGTTGCTGGGCTTTTTACGTATGTCGACCACAGGCCTTGTTGCTCAAGCCTATGGTGCACAAGACGATCACACTCAACAGCAGTTGTTGGTTCAAGGTGTTTGTTTAGCACTTTTACTTGCCACAGGCGCTTTGGCATTACAACAGCCCATCTTGTCCTTGGCGCTACACTTAACCGAAGCTAGCGCTCAGGTACAATATTATTGTCGCCAATATGTTGAAATCCGTATTTGGGCACTCCCCTTTGCTCTCACAAACCTTGTTTTACTTGGCTGGCTACTGGGTAGGCAACAACCCAAAGCCGCCATGTGGCAGCTGATCATTGCTAATATCGCCAACATTATTTTGGATGTGGTGTTTGTCATTGGTTTTCAATGGAACGTACAAGGGGCGGCGTTAGCCTCTGTCATTGCCGATATATGCGCCTTCACAGTTGCTGCTGTCATGATCACACGCCAGCTTAAACAACAGCAAAACCATTTTGCTTGGTCACAATTGCGGCAACACCTTAAATTTGCAGGGTTATCACGCCTACTTACTCTGAACCGTGACATATTAATTCGCAGTTTATGTTTACAAGCCGCCTTCAGCTTTATGGCGTTTTACGGTGCAGGATTAGGTGATACCACCTTAGCAGCCAATGCGGTGTTGCTAAATTTATTGATGTTAATTTCATACGCGCTTGATGGTATTGCTTACTATGCAGAGGCCGAAGTAGGCCGAGCGGTCGGCCAACGCAACCCCACTCTGCTATTTGACTCCGTCAGTCTAGCGTTTGCTTGGTCGGCAATTATCGCCATCATATTTAGCGGCGGCTTTTGGCTGTTTGGCAATCACATCATTCATTTACTGACAAACATTCCCAGCGTACAACAAACGGCACAGTCATACTTATTTTGGCTAATTGCCATGCCCATTTTAGCCTTTGGCTGTTATCTATTTGATGGGGTTTATATAGGTGCAGCACAAGGCCAGGTAATGCGTAACAGCATGATTTTGGCAACCTTTGGAGTATATTTCCCGCTTTGGTGGAGCCTGCAATCATACGAAAACCATGCTTTGTGGAGCGCATTATGTGCATTTATGTTGTTTCGTAGTTTGAGCTTGGGGTGGCACTATCAGTACCGACTCAAAGCCCAATTGGGGTAAATTTTTTTAAATGCAATCAACTTCAATCAACCACCATCCCATATGATTACAATAAATGACATAGTGATTATCAAAACGTAAACTCGCAGCCTTAAATATGTTGATATCAACTGTTATGATATCTGCATACTGCTGAGTTTTTGCCCAGCGACGGACATCAAATAATTAATAAGACACTCTATGACTTCATCAACATTGACAGATTTAATCATCAACGACACCCAAATAGGAACAGGTAAAGCGGCAGAAAAAGGCGCACTTATTACCTGTAAATATACTGGCAAACTAGCCGACGGTACTGTGTTTGATAGTTCAGATACATTTCAAGTGGTGATATCCGCTAAGCGGGTTATTCAAGGTTGGTATATGGGCATTATTGGAGACAATCCTATGTGCGTTGGGGGTAAACGTCAGCTGTCAGTGCCAGCAAACCTTGGTTACGGCGAACGTCAAATTGGCGAGAAAATCCCGCCTCATTCAGATTTGTTTTTCGACATTGAATTGCTTGAAGTGTTAACCCGTGATGATTAAGTCACGCCTATAATGGTCCCGCACCCACCACATCGTCCTCTGCAACACGCCGTAAACCCATCCATGGGGGCTTGACGAAAACATCCTGTTTTCAACAGTTGCATATGCCGATTTGGTAGGCTTACCCTACTGCTAATTTTGCAGCTTCATGCCACATAATGTCTGGCATAGGCGTCATTAATTTCCAAGTAATATTCATCGGTTGTATCCCCGAGTGCGCCATGTAAACTACTTCGCCAAAATTGACAAAACCCATGGTGCGGCCGTTTTCATCTTTAGCTTGCTCACGCACAAACAAAATCAATTTACGGCCCTCTTTTTCATGCTCAATGTAACCCAGACCTCGGCCATGTTCGGGTCTTGCACTATTTTGAGATTGCCAATGGAATAACGATTCATTGATTGCGTAATCATGGTACATGGTCGTCGGCGAAAATTGTTTGACTGACTTTTTCAAGGTCACAAACAACAGCTCAACATTAAGTGCTTTAAGGACTAAAACGCCTTCACGGGCAGTCGATTTTTTGCTAAAAGAACTTGCGCCAGTGGCTGCGAGTATTTGCTCTCTGGTATACCTTGAATGCACTTTCAAAGATGGGATTCCAGGGATAAGCATTTCAAATTCATTATGATGTATACGCTCAATAAGTAACGATATGACATCAAGGAGTTCAGCTTGTAACTGAGCATGTCTCAACGCCGCAACACTTTGCTTAAGGCTGGTAAAACCTAGCTCGGCGCCCGACTTATCCCAAAAATTATAATGGCACATTAATGCAAATTGACACTGGGTTGCATCCATATCGTCGAAGCTGAAATTATCGATAATTAGCTGCTTTAAAAACTGTAAATATGAGATAGAACTGCAGGCAAACAAATGATTATTTATCGCGCGATAGTAGGCTTTCGCCAGACTTCCATCTAAATTTGGCTCATTTATTTGGTTTTTATGTGCGCTCTCAACGAGTTCTAACCAACTCATTTTTAGCTTATAAATATCTTCTAGCTGAACGTTAGGGTTAAAGCGTAAAAAATTAACCAAGCTTAAGGTAAGCGTACTTTGGTGCTCGAAATTATTAATGAGCTGGCGCAGCCTGCTAGCATTCATGGTTGCACGACTAATATTCCGTAAAATCATTGCCTGAGTCTGTTCTTCTAGCTCGATCCGACAGCCTAATGGCAAGTGAGGAAAATCATTGGTTATCTCATCTTTAATCGATTGATTCGTTTTACCAACCAACGCGCGAAACTTTTGTGAAAAGTCATATTCATCACGAGAATTACCCACAAAGTCCAATACCGTGCAGCACTGTTTATCATCAGTTAATCGCAATCCTCGCCCTAACTGCTGCAAAAAGATGGTTAAGCTTTCGGTTGGACGTAAAAACAATAATGTATCAACGTCTGGAATATCGACGCCTTCATTGAAAATATCCACCACGCATAAAATGTGCACATGACCACTGACTAGACTTTGGCGCTTTTGTTGCCGTTCATGGCTATTATCACTAGTAAGAACATCTGCACTAATACCGGCTAAGTTAAACTTCTTTGCCATATACTCTGCATGTTCCTTACTAACACAGAAAGCCAAGGCTTTTATCTGACGAATGTCAGTGACTGTGTCATTTAGGCTTCTAATAATGCGAGTAACTCGTTGTTCATTATGAGTATAAAGATGGCTTAGCTCTGCGATATCATATCGCCCTTGATGCCATTTAATTTTGCGAAGGTCGGTATCATCATCAATTGCAAAATACTGAAAAGGACATAAATAGCGCTGATTGATGGCTTCAGGCAAACGAATTTCTGCAGCGATTACCCCACAAAAGTCATCAAGGATATTTTGCCCATCATGACGCTCCGGCGTGGCGGTTAACCCCAATAAAATCTTGGGTGAGAAATGCGCTAGTAATCCTCGATAACTACTTGCTGCAATGTGATGTACTTCATCGATCACAATATAATCATAAAAATCAGCGGTGAGTGGCAAGCTTTCTAATTGCAGGTTTAAGCTTTGTACCGAAGCAAACAAATGCCGGTAGCTATTAGGCTTGTGCTCAGCAACCCACAATTCACCAAACTGATTATTCTTCAATACTCCACGATAGGCAGACAAAGCTTGCTTAAGGATCTCTTGTCGATGAGCCACAAATAAAAAATTAGCTTCTGGATGCTGTTTATAAAAACGGGCAAAATCAAACGCTGAAATAAGTGTTTTACCGGTGCCCGTTGCCGCAACGACTAGATTTTTATACCGCTGATGAACTGTGCGCTCAACATCCAGCTGCTCAAGGATTTCTCGCTGATGTGCAAAGGGCTTTATATCAAAATGAAATGCACTGTCGTCACTGTAACCGCCCTTAGCTTCCCGCAACGCCTCGTGAAGTTTGTTTTTAGATTCAATATCACCCTTAAACAATTCAAATTCACTCGATTGCCAATAGGATTCAAAGGTGTTGAGAGATTTGTCTATGATGTGGGGGATTTCTTGGCTGGTTATTTTTAAATTCCATTCAAGGCCACTGGTCAGTGCAGAATGCGACAAGTTAGATGAGCCGATATATCCAGTGTGGAACCCTGTATTACGCAAAAACAAGTAGGATTTAGCGTGCAAGCGTTCACGCTTAGTGTTGTAACTCAATTTAACTTCTGTATTTGGCAGGCTTGCTAAAAACTCGACCGCTTTAGCATCTGTCGCCCCCATATAAGATGTCGTGATGATCCGCAGCGTTTTGCCGCTGCGAGTGAACTCTTCAAGTTCATTCTTAAAAATCCGAATACCGGCCCACTTAATAAAAGACACTAACCAATAAATTTTGTCTGCTGAGCGGATCTCACGTTTAAGCTCTGTTTCAAGTGAAATACCCGCATTGCTGCCACAAAACAATTCACTTTGACTTAAACCTGTTAGAGGATAAATGGCCTTCGTAAACTCTGGGAAATCGGTTGATATTGGGTTTTGCTTTTCAAACAACGCCGTCAAAATACGGCCTTTACTATCAAGCAAGTTTTCAGATATCAACTGATCATCACTGACATGATCTTTTAGCCAAAAAACCAATTTGTTAGCAAGACTAATTTGATTCGCTAACTGGTCATCGCCTTTTGGAACGGCTTCTATCGCATACTTAATGATGTTTGTTAAAAATCTGGATAACCAGATACTGGCTTCAGCACTATCAAGCGGCCTTTCTCCTAAATAGAAAACATCACGATCTATGTTTTTATCAATAAGTTGAGTAATGAGCTTTTCATAAATACCAACTTGATCCATGTCGGATATGCCTTTTGAAAGTACAGAAGATAAAAATATACTATAACAACACTCATGTATGAGTAATCTAAATTTTAATATTTATCAATTGAATACAGAAGCGTATACAACAATCACAGCACCAACACATACCTTGTACTTCTGCCGCCCGCGTCGGTTTTGGCCAAACATTGTTACTCTACAAGCTGGGCCAAATGTCGGGTTAGATTATTGCGGCTGACTTTGGCCACGCTCTGAAATTGCCGACAACTGATTGCGTCACGTAAAGCCCCTCCCCTGAGTAGCTATAGCACACTTTTATGCGCATAAAAGTGTAACCTAAGCGCACTTTTACGCGCATAAATGTGTAACTTATGCGTGTTTTTATGCTTATAATGGTCACTAACATTAATTACCGTCGGTTAGAGGCTTTATGAAACGTACCTTACTCAATTCGTTAATGACGTGGAAAAATCAGCCTATGCGTAAACCATTACTGATTGATGGTGCTCGCCAAACCGGTAAAACGTTTCTCCTGCAATTACTGTTTGGTAAAACATTCGCCAATACGCTGCGTATCGACTTTCTAGAAAACCCTGCTTTTAAAGAGGCTTTTGATAGTTCACTCGCACCAGACGAGTTATTAACAAACATTGAACTGATCACTGGCCAGAGCTTTAACCCAAAAACAGACTTGCTTATTCTTGACGAAATCGGCGAGTGCGAGCGCGCTGTCACATCACTCAAATATTTCGCTGAAAAAACCCCGACTTACTTTGTCGCTGCAAGCGGATCCAACATTGGATTATTAAATACTTTCCCTGTTGGGAAAGTTGAACAATACTATTTACGGCCGTTAACGTTCAAAGAATTTATTTATGCCTCCGAAGAAACTGCGCTAATTAAGGCATTTGACACCCAAGCAAATTCGACGACCGCACACCACATACTAACGGACAAACTCACTGATTATTTCTTTACCGGTGGTATGCCAGAGGCGGTGGCAGTTTGGTATCAATATAAAGATGCCAGCATATTAGAACGTGTTGCAAAGGTCTCGAAAATACATGCTGACTTGGTAGAAGGTTACCGACGAGATTTTGGTAAATACGCGGGTAAAGTTGATGCGACCTTGATTGAGTCAGTGTTTAGCAGCATACCTGCACAACTCTCTATCGTGATGGATGAGTCGGTTAAGCGCTTTAAATTCAAAAATGTCCACCAACGTAAGTCACGTTATAGCGATTTTGAAAACGCGATCCACTGGTTACTTCGTTGTCGCTTGGCACTGGCTAACTATCCGATTGAAGGGGCGCCTAAATCACCACTTGCCGCTTACAAAAAAGACAATATGATTAAGCTATTCATGTTCGATATAGGGCTACTCAGCCATATGCTTGGCTGTAGTTATAAAGAAATAAAACAGCAAAGTTATGAGTACAAAGGGTATATTGCCGAAAACTTTGTCCAGCAAGAACTGGCTGCTATGGGTGTTGACCCTAGCTACTCTTGGAATGATGCTCGAGCAGAAATAGAGTTTATTGTGACTAATAATGCTGGCAGCATTTTCCCTATCGAAGTCAAAAGTGGTAAACGTACGCGTGCTAAATCTCTTGCGTCATATATCGAAAAGTGCGATCCAAGCAAAACATTCAAGCTTACCGGCACACAAGGATCATCAGCACTAGAGAAAGAACATATCGTCATGCCGCTATATTACACTCAATATTTACCGACAAAATGGTAGCGTTAGGTGACTAATCATAAATGGTGTAACCGGTAATTTATATGACTGACTGACTAATCAATAAGTTTACCTTTCAATAACCCAATGCGACGGTAATTAATGACATCCAAGCTGACTGAAGTATCGACATCACCACAAGCCGCTAAGCCTAAACCCACTGTGGCAAATAAAGTGTTTATTATTGGCCTGCCACGAACAGGTACGACTAGCGTGAGTGTGGCGTTGCTTGAGCAAGGCTTAACGGTTGCTCACCAGGCCTTTACTAAGCAGGCGTTTATGTTGGCTGATGCAGTGTCGGACGCGCCCTGCTTTAGCGACTATCAACAGTTGGATAAGCTGTTTCCTGCAGCTAAGTTTGTTTATTTAGATAGGCCGTTGGATAAGTGGATCCCGTCGATGCAAATGTTGCTTGGGCGCATGTTGGTGCATTTAGATAAAGACAATGGCCGCTTTCATCCGATAATGAAGCGGAGTTTTCAACACAGTTTTAAAATTTGGGATTTGGCAGAGCCAGCTGATGCAGGTCATTTACGCAGATGTTATTTGACCCACCAGCAACAGGTTAGTGAGTATTTTGCTGGTCGAGATAATTTTATCTCACTCGATATTAGTCAAACAGGTGCGCTAACTCAGTTGTTGGAATTTATCGGATTGAATAACCCATTAACTTCGGCTAAAAAACTTAATTTTCCGCAGCTGAATATTGGCCGTAATGTGGCGAGCTGGGATGAATATAAACACCCCAATAAAGTTAGCGCCAATGCTTCTGGGCCTGAAAGACGTCAGTTTTTTAGCTATTCACTTGAAACGATATACGATTAACGATAAACGCCACAAATATAGGGCTGATATTAACCTGTAGCGATACCTAAGGTTTGCTCAATGGTGTTAACGCCATCAGCCACTTCTTGGGCAATTTGATGACTTTGCGCTGTCGCGGTTTGTGCATGGCCTTTTAAGGTATCCATTGCCAGGGCAAATTCATTTAAATAGTTTACCTGCTGGCTAGCATACCCCGAACCTTGTTTAGCGGTTTCCATCATTTCACTGGCTTGATGCTGAACCGTTTGGGCGACTTCAAGTAATAGGTTTACCCGCTGCTGCTGGCTTTGTGTTGCTTGTCCTATTCCGTTTACGCTGTCAGTTAAACTGGTATTTGATAGGCTTAACTGATTTAAAATACGCATAATGTCTTTTAAAGAAGATTGGGTACGATGCGACAAATTGCGCACTTCATCGGCCACCACGGCAAAGCCCCGGCCTTGCTCACCTGCACGCGCCGCTTCAATGGCGGCATTTAACGCCAGCAAGTTAGTTTGCTCTGCAATATTACCGATCACATCAACAATTTGCGTCACACTCGTCACCGAGGTCGATAATTCCGCTAACGATGCCTGACAATGATCAACCGCCTGTTGTGATACTTGAGTTGCTGTCAACACTTCAACCGCTTGTTGCTGGCTTTCTTGCATATGCTGCATGGTGATGGTGGCACTGTATTCCACCTTCATTGAAGACTGTTTTACTTCATCTGCAAGGGACATAATCTGAGACGTTTGGGTTTGGGCCACATTAACTACGGCCTGGGTTTGTTCGGTATTGGTTGCAATACACTTTATTCGGTCAATCAGTAAACCCAATGAATTTGACACTGCTGTCACTTGTTGGCGCTGCTGATCATCCTCTTGTTCAAACCGTAACAGTAGCTGGTTAAAATGGCCTGCTATTTGGCCGGTTTCATTGCGACTGGCAATCACTAGCGGCTCACGACTATTAGACTCACTTAATTGCATAAATGCGCTATTTAATCGGGTTAAGGGCATGACTACGCTTCGATGTTGCAGCCACAAATAGCCAATGGCAAATAAACTGATAATTGTCACTATGGCGTACAAAATCGTTTGCAGCCACTGCTTTAATTGCTGATCAAACTCCGCTTGAATACTGCCCAGTGCAAACAGCTTGGCTTCCACTTGTTGAGTATCATCCGCAAGCTGTGCCTGCACGGCTAAATTATCTGTTAGCATCTGATAAGTATTGGCAATTTCTTTTTCATAACGTGCACTTAAACTAAGCAGTTCGCCGCGGTATAGATCACCAATTTCGACTTGTTCAGGCTCATCATCCCCCAAAGCAAATTCATCAACCTCTTGCTGTTGATACATGCCAATTAATGGCAATAAATTTAACTGCTCATGCCAAGTACTAAGCTCTGCAATGCTGGCTTTCAAACCAGACTCAAGCCGATTGTCTTTCCCTATCAAATATCCTTCTGATTGTTGTGACAGCCGATAAACCACTAGGGGTAATTTTCGAGTAAGGGATAAATACTGTCGGGATAATGAGGGATTGATTGTCGCGCCTTGCTCAGCATAATCAGCCAGGCGTTTATTATTATCCAGCATTTCAGATTCGGCATAGGCAAGTAATTGGCGTGGATTGCCCGCCAGCTTCCCGGCTGCGCGATAGCGATTATCTAGGTTATTAACCAATTCATTTAAAAACTGCGTGGCTGCAGCAATTTCAACCTGCGCTGTAGCCAAGTTTAACTTAGTAATGCGTTCAGCAATCTCGGCTAAATATTGACGAGCTTGGGTCAGGTTATGACTGTCTCCCGTCTGCAAATAAGCGCTGATATTGGGACGCACCTCTAGTAGAAAATCTTGCTGAATATCCAGTAATGCTTTGGCTTGGGAGTCGACTTCACTGCGTTTATCTGTACTCCATAACACTGCAGTAGCAAGTAAACCGGCTAATAACAATAAAATGGCCGATGCGGTTAATGAAAGCGTCGAAATTTTCATGGCAGGGTTCTAATAGAGAAAAATGATTTACCTCATAATATTAAGATCTTATGACAAAAAGATGACAATTAGCTCGACAGTGTTACGGTAAAAATATCCCAAAATGAAATAAGCCCTGCTGATGTCCACCAGCAGGGCTTGTTGATAAATAACGCTATGTTTACGCCTTTTTAGCGGCGATAGCAGCCTTAACTTGATTCAATGCTGTGCCACCCAATACATCACGTTTTTCTAAACAGGCTTCAATGGTTAAGTTAGGGTAAACATCGTCGCTAATCACCTTTGCAAACTGCTGGAGTTGCGCGACAGTTAACTCTTCAATTGGTTTTTGCTCACCAATGGCAAACACAACCACTTCACCTACCACATGGTGCGCTTCACGAAAAGGCATGCCTTTAGCTACTAAGTAATCCGCTAATTCGGTCGCATTGGCATAACCTTGTTGCGCCGCAAGTAACGCTTGAGGGCGATTCACTTTTAAGCCTGACAATACTAATGCTGCCATGTCTAAACAAATTGCCCAGCTGTCAACCACATCAAATAAGCCTTCTTTGTCTTCTTGCATGTCTTTGTTGTAGGCCAAAGGTAAGGCTTTCATGGTGGTTAAAATACCCACTAAACTGCCATAAACACGACCCGTTTTACCACGAATAAGCTCTAATGCGTCTGGGTTTTTCTTCTGTGGCATGAGTGATGAGCCAGAGGTCACCTCGTCCGCTAATGAAATAAAGTTAGCTTCGCCTGAGTTGAAGAAAATTAAATCTTCAGCCATGCGGCTTAAATGCATCATGCTAATAGACGCTGAACTACAAAGCTCAACCACGTGATCGCGATCTGATACGGTATCTAGGCTGTTAAGTGTCGGCCGAGCAAAGTTAAGTGCGGTAGCTAACGCATGACGGTCAATCGGGTAAGCCGTGCCAGCTAATGCACCTGAACCTAATGGACAAGAGTCCGCACGGTTAAGGGCATCTTGTAAGCGGCTAATATCACGCTCAAACATTTCAACATAAGCTAATGCCCAGTGACCAAAGGTAACAGGTTGCGCACGTTGTAAATGGGTATAACCCGGCATAACCGCGTCGACTTCTCGCTCGGCTACCGCGATTAATTCAGCGTGTAAGGTGCCCAATTTAGCCAGTAAAGTTGCACCTTCTTTTTTACACCATAATTTTAAGTCAGTTGCGACTTGGTCGTTACGTGAACGTCCTGTATGCAGCTTTTTACCTAAATCGCCAACTTTGGCAATCAGCTTTTGTTCTACAAAACTATGAATATCTTCTGCACCTGTGCTGATAATGGCTTGTGGATCATTACCGACTTCAACTAACAATTCATTTAATGCCGCTTTCAAATCTGTGCATTCTTGCGCGGTAATAATCCCGACACTTGCGATGGCATCAGCCCAGGCAATTGAACCAACAACATCCTGTTCAAATAAGCGATAATCAACGGGTAGCGAGTCATTAAATAATTTGAAAAGTGCACTGGTCTCGCCCTGAAATCTTCCGCCCCATAATGCCATGTCGGTATCCTCTTTTTAGCTGTAGCTATTCAATTAAGTCGATTCTATGAGTATTTACTTCTGGTAAGCACTCTTTGCAAAACAAAAGTGATTACAAGAAGGGCGCCTAATCAGCGCCCTAATATCATGAGCTTTATGCTTATTTGCTATTTAGCGCACGAATACGGCTAGCTAAAGAATATAAGCGGATAAAGCCTTCAGCGTGCTTTTGGTCATACACATCATCTTCACCAAAGGTGGCAAATGATTCTGAATATAAGCTGTTTGGCGAGCGCTTTTTAACTGGGGTTGCCTGACCTTTATAAAGCTTGATCACCACATCACCATTGACTGATTCAGCTAAAGACTCTGATGCCGCAATAAGCGACTTACATAAAGGCGTAAACCAACGACCGTCGTATACTAAATGCGACATTTGGCCGGCAATTTGTTCACGCCAAGTACGGCTAGTTTTATCTAACACTAACTCTTCAATGGCACGTAAGCCAGCAAACATTACTGTGCCGCCTGGTGTTTCATAACAACCACGAGACTTCATGCCAACTAAACGGTTTTCGGTAATATCGATACGGCCTACACCATGTTTACCAGCAATATCATTTAGCTTCATTAATGCTGCATAAGGTGACAAAGCTTCATCATTGACATGGGTCACACGACCATTTTTAATGGCCAGTGACACATATTCTGGTTCATTCGGTGCATCTTCTGGCGCAACAGTTAACGTCCACACACCTTTTGAAGGCTCGTTCCACGGATCTTCTAACTCGCCGCCTTCATGGGAAATGTGCCATGCGTTAGCATCACGGCTATAAATTTTAGTCGCTGAGGCGCTGGTTTTGATGTCACGCTCTGCCAAATAGGCAAGCAAGTCTTCGCGACTACGCATTTCCCATTCACGCCATGGCGCAATCACTTTTAAATCTGGTGCTAGCGCAGCAAAACAACCTTCAAAACGCACCTGATCATTGCCTTTACCTGTACAACCATGACATACCGCATCTGCACCCACTTTACGTGCCACTTCTACTTGCGCTTTAGCAATAATAGGACGCGCCATAGACGTACCTAACAAGTAAGTACCTTCGTAAATGGCACCGGTAGCGATAGTGGGGTAAATATAATCTGCAACAAACTCTTCTTTTAGATCAACGATGTGACATTCAGAAGCACCTGAAGCGATGGCTTTTTCATGTAAACCAATTAACTCTTCTTCGCCCTGACCTACGTCAGCACAAAATGCCACGATTTCACAATCATCATAGGTTTCTTTTAACCATGGGATGATAGCTGAGGTGTCTAACCCACCAGAGTAAGCTAAGACGACTTTTTTAACGCCGGTTTTTTTCACTGCACTAGACATGTTTTCTTCCTACAATCTGCGACTAAACGCTGTTCAATTTAACGATTAATACTGCTGACAGTATTAACTTAATAAGGTGACTAATACGGCATTTTGAGCATGCATACGATTTTCAGCTTGATCTAAAATTAACGATCCTTTGCCGTCCATCACTTCATCTGTGACTTCTACGCCACGGTGGGCGGGTAAACAATGCATAAAGTATTTTGCCCCCGCTTTTGCCATTAACTCAGCATTCACTTGGTATGGGCTGAAACGTTCTTTAATTTCGGTTAAAGAGGTGTCATCACCCATTGAAATCCAAGTGTCGGTATAGATAGCATCGTGGCCTTCTATTTGATTAATATCAGCTGATAATGTCAGCTTGCCGCCATTTTGTTTTGCTAAAGCTTGTGCCTCTGTTACCACTAAGGCATCAGGGAAATGCCCTTCAGGACAAATCACTGTCATGGTTAAACCTAAAATGGCTGCGCCATAAATAAGTGAATGTGTCACATTATTACCATCACCAACATAAGCTAATTTTGCTTTGCTGACATCATCAAACTGCTCAGACAATGATAAAAAGTCAGCAAGCGCTTGGCATGGGTGATACAAATCAGATAAGGCATTAATCACAGGTACACTGCCATGCTTAGCTAATTTTTCAATGGTGGTATGTGAATAGGTTCTTGCAACAATTGCATCCGCCCAGCATGAAATGTTGGTGGCAAAATCTTCTACCGATTCACGCTTACCTAAAGCACCATTTTGTTGATCAAGGTATAAACAATGACCACCTAATTTATTAATGCCGATATCGAAGCTCACTCGAGTGCGCAGTGACGGCTTTTCAAAAAGCATCACAACGCTTTTTCCATCTAAGGCGCGACGGTACTCAGCTGGGTTTGCTTTAATTTTTTTAGCTAATGCTAAAATATCCAGTAACTGAGTTTGAGATAACTCTTTTATCGACAACAGGTGCTTCATAAACTACTCCATTAAGGCTGTATTTGAGTCCCGATGGACCCGCCTTGTGCTAATGTTTTTAACTGTTCGGTTTCTAGCCAAGAAGCGACTAAAACGGGTTTCCCCATCCATTGTGCGACTTCTAAAGCTGCTTCAACTTTTACTTTCATGCCTTTTTCAATAACACCCTCTGCAACCAAGGTTTCTATTTGGCTTTTGTTCAAACTTTTTATCACTTGCTTGTTAGCATCCCACACTCCCGCAACATCAGATAACAGCACCAATGTGCCATTAACTAACTTAGCTAATGCCGTTGCGGCCTGATCTGCATTCACATTTAACATTTCACCGGCATCAGACACCGCGATAGAACTGCAAATGGGCAACCAGCCTTGTTGTAAAATAAAGTTCAAATAGCTGGCGTCATTTGGGGTCACTTCACCCACTAGACCTAAACGTTCATCTTTAATGTTGGCGTTAACCACATTACCGTCGCCCAAGCTCATGCCGACACTGACGACACCCGCTTTTGCTGCCGCAGCTTGCAGGATTTTGTTTGAGGTGCCCGCTAATGCGCCGACAACAATACCGATTTGATCGGCTGGGGTAACGCGTAAACCGTCAAGCTTGATAATCTCTTTACCATTAGCGGTTAATTGCTCATCAACTAAGCAACCACCACCATGAACCAATACAATTTTCTGACCCGTTGCCGTCATGTCTTTAATCGCAGACATTAAATTAGCCATACCGGTTTCAGTTTGTAATAACGCGCCGCCAACTTTCAGCACTAAAACAGAATGAGTTGTCACTTTTATATCCTTGTTTTATTAGCCGTTACACGCCGAAGTGGATTTTGATACATTGCAAACCTTGGCTTGCTGCACCTTTCATTAAATTATCGATAGCACTTGCGACAACAAGGTAGCCACTATTGGCATCGTATTTCCAACCCAGATGACAATTTGGGGTTAATACCACATCGTCGACTTTTGGAAATTGATTATGCTTGACCGTCACAATTGGCGAGTTGTCATACACACTATATGCTTTTGCTACATCGGCTTCTGTCGTGCCAGATTTTAGCTGCACGGTAATGGTCGCGAGAATGCCTCGTTTAAAATTGCCCAAATGTGGGGTAAAAATAACTTCCTGACCTAATTGAGTCGCTATTTCAGGTTGATGTCTGTGACCTAATACACCGTATGGCGTTAAGCTTACCTCACAAAAACTGGTGTGCAGCTGTGCTTTACGTCCCGCGCCCGTAACACCACTCACGGCATTAATCACCGGATAAGCTGATGTTAAAAAGGATTTTAACGGCTTTAACGCTGTTAATGATGCCGTCGGGTAACATCCTGGTACGGCAATCATTTTAGTTTGCTTAATTTGTTCAGCATTCCATTCTGCTAATCCATAAACCGCATCGGCTAATACTTCTGGATGCGTATGTTCAAAGCCATACCATTTAGGATATTGGGCAACATCAGCAAAACGATACGCGCCGCTTAAATCGAATACGGCTAAACCTTTTTTATAAAATTCAGCGGCTAGCTCCAAACTAATTGAATGCTCAGTGGCTAATACCACCGCATCGGCTTCTGCGACAATTTGCGCTTTAGCTTCAGCCGTTAAAGGTGACAGCACATAAGGCATGTGGCTGTATGTAGGATACAAGTCCGCCAGTTTGCGACCTTTATCTAAACTGTTTTCTGAGACATACAATCCCTGCACTGATAAATTAGCATCAGCATTGATCAAAGACGTAATTTGTGCGCCGGTGTAACCACTAGCACCTATAATTGCGATATTTTTCATTGTGTTGTTGTCTTTTTTTGTCATAAATGGAAGTGTTAGCATAAAGCATTTTAGACGGAGGACGTCTCATTTGGCGCTATCGTCGCAGGAAGTTCGCTTTAATTATTGATATATTGGATTTCACAGCAAATTTACGCATATTTATTTTCATTTCTTACAGTCAAGTTGTAGTGCCTTAGTCATCTGTTTGCTAGACTAACACACAATATTATTTATGCAATATTACTGAATAAGTATTTTATTGTTTTTCTACTTAGGATCATAAATGAGCACACTACCTCACCTTAAAGATGCGTTTTCACAGTTAATTAGCACACCATCTATTAGCGCGCTCGAACCTGAGCACGATATGAGTAATCATGCAGTTATAGGCTTGTTGCAAAACTGGTTTAGCGGGTTAGGTTTTAGTTGCGAAACTCCTATAGTGGCCGACTCACGTAACAAGCAAAATTTAATCGCTCGCCTAGGTCAAGGTGAAGGCGGGCTTTTATTGGCAGGCCACACTGATACTGTGCCATTTGATGAAGGCCGTTGGAGCCAAAGCCCATTTGAACTCGTTGAAAAAGATAATCGCTGGTATGGTCTAGGCACCTGCGACATGAAAGGTTTTTTTGCGTTAGTCCTTGAAGCATTGAAAGATATGCCACTTAAAGACTTTAAACGCCCATTAACCATTTTTGCCAGCGCCGATGAAGAGACTACCATGAGCGGTGCCAAAGCGTTTGCCGACTCAAAAGCCATTGCGCCTGATTATGCTGTGATCGGCGAGCCGACCAGCTTAAAACCTGTATATATGCATAAAGGTCATTTAGCTCAGGGAATTCGGGTAATCGGTCGCAGTGGTCACTCTTCAGATCCCGCAAGAGGATTAAATGCCATTGAAGTGATGCATAAGGTCATCAGCCAGCTAATGAAACTGAAACAGCATTTAAGTGAAAACTATCGTGAAGATGCCTTTACTGTACCTTATCCAACCATGAACTTTGGCCATATTCATGGCGGTGATGCGGCAAACCGAATTTGCGGCTGTTGCGATTTACACCTTGATATTCGCCCTCTTCCGGGCATGGAACTGGCTGAGCTTGAATTAATGGTATTGAATTACTTAAGTGATATTAGCAAAGAGTATCCTGGCAGTATTAGCGTTAGCACGCTCTACCCTGGCGCTGAATCATTTGCCGGAAAAGCCGACAACCCATGGACCAAACTCGTTGCTGAGTTATCCGGCCATGAAGCAGAAGTGGTTAACTATTCAACCGAGGCGCCATACATTAATAAATTAGGCTGTCAGACTCTGGTTTTAGGCCCTGGCAGCATTAATCAAGCGCATCAACCTGACGAATTTATCGGTTTAGAATACCTTACACCGACGGTAGAATTGATCAAAAAAATGATTTATCACGCATGTATTAAGTAGAAATCACTAAATAAGCGCTACAAATTGCGCAGAGTGAAAGTTTTTAACGAAATAAAATTACAAAACACAGTGTTGGTGTATTGACCGAATACTGTACGATGGTTATTGTGATAGCCAGGCAATTTAAACGAGTGACTTTGGAGTATGTATGGCAGAGCAAGTGGCAGATATGTATGCCTCACTAAGATCAAACGTGGGACATTTAGGCCAAATTTTAGGTGAAACTATGCAAAGCCATCTTGGTGATGCATTTCTTGAGAAAGTTGAACAAATCCGTATTCTCGCCAAACAAGCTCGTAAGGGTGATGAAAGCTCACGCGAGCAAATGTTAGCCCTGCTAACATCTTTGCCTGATGAAGAGTTAGTCCCATTTGCCAAAGCCTTTAACCAATTTTTAAACTTAGCCAACATTGCTGAGCAATACCACACCATTAGTCGCAACTGCGATGAGTTAGTATGTGTTCCCGATCCTGTTGAACAGCTTCTGGGCAGAATATTAAATACCGATTTAGACGAAAATGATGTGATCAATTGCTTAAAGCAACTGGAAATCGATTTAGTGTTAACGGCGCATCCAACTGAAATCTCTCGCCGCACATTAATTCAAAAATACTCTGCCGTAGTTGATTGTTTAACTGACCAAGAAAATAGCCAGTTATCTGATAGAGAACGCAGCCAAAATAGTTTACGGTTACGCCAGTTAATTGCCCAAATATGGCATACCAACGAAATACGTAGCGAACGTCCAACGCCTGTTGATGAAGCGCGTTGGGGATTAAGCACCATTGAAACCTCTTTATGGCAAGCTATTCCTGATTTTCTACGTCAGCTAAATGATCAAGTTGAGCAACGTACCGGTAAAGAGCTACCTATTAATATCGCGCCAGTGAGATTTTCTAGCTGGATGGGCGGCGATCGTGATGGTAACCCATTTGTTACCCACAAAGTGACCCAAGAAGTATTAGATAGAAACCGTCATGCCGCTGCACGTCTTTATCTAAAAGACATTGTGGCATTGGTTGGCGAATTATCAATGGAGCAAGCTACACCTGAATTATTGGCCCTTACCGAAAACAGTAACGAGCCATATCGTGTGGTGTTACGCAAGTTACGTTGCAAATTGCGTAAAACAATCGACTATTTAAACGAACGCCTTGAAGGCCGTCATCCTGATATTGATACCAGTGACATAGTCTGGCACCAAGCAGACCTACAGGAGCCACTAGAGCTTCTTTACAATAGTCTGTGCGATAGCGGTATGAAGCTTATAGCAAACGGTTTATTACTCGATATTTTACGTCGTCTTGCAAGCTTTGGCATTCATATGTTACGTCTGGATATCCGCCAAGACTCAACTCGCCATAGCGATGTGATTGCTGAGCTAACCCGTTATTTAGGTTTAGGCGACTATAACGCTTGGGACGAAAACGAGAAACAAGCTTTCTTGTTACGCGAATTAACTAGCCGTCGCCCATTAATCCCTGCTAACTGGCAACCAAGCGATGATGTGGCAGAAGTCATTAAAACCTGTGCACTTATCGCAAAACAACCTAAAGAATCTTTAGGTTCATACGTGATTTCGATGGCGGGTAAACCGTCTGATGTATTAACCGTGTTACTGCTATTAAAAGAAACCGGTTGCAGTCATCCAATGCGCGTTGTGCCATTATTTGAAACATTAGAAGATTTAACCAACGCGGCAAGCTGCATTGAGTCATTATTAAATATCGATTGGTATCGTGGCTATACTAAGGGTATGCAAGAAGTCATGATTGGCTATTCCGACTCAGCAAAAGATGCCGGTGTAATGGCAGCGGCTTGGGCCCAATATCGTGCACAAGAGCAATTGGTTGCGGTATGTAATAAAGCTAACGTTAAGTTGATGCTGTTCCATGGTCGTGGTGGTTCTATCGGACGTGGGGGCGGACCGGCTCATAAAGCAATTCTATCGCAACCTCCTGGTTCAGTTGATGGCCGTATCCGCGTAACGGAACAAGGCGAGATGATCCGCTTCAAGTTTGGCTTGCCTAAATTAGCCGTACAAAGCTTAGCTTTATATACATCGGCCGTGATGGAAGCGACGTTATTACCGCCTCCAGAACCTAAAAAGGCTTGGCGCGATTGTATGCAACGTATTGCTGAAGAATCGGTATTACATTACCGCGGTATTGTGCGTGAAGAAAAAGACTTCGTGCCTTATTTCCGCTCAGCTACACCTGAAGTCGAGTTAGGTAAACTACCGTTGGGTAGCCGACCTGCAAAACGTAAAGTCGATGGGGGTATTGAAAGTTTACGTGCTATTCCATGGATTTTTGCTTGGTCACAAAACCGCTTAATGCTACCTGCCTGGTTAGGCGCAGGTGAAGCTTTAAATGCAGCAATTCAACGTGACGAGCTAACATTACTTCGTGAAATGGAAGCTGAATGGCCATTTTTTGAAACGCGAATTTCTATGCTAGAAATGGTCTATATGAAAGCTGAGCCAAATTTAGCGCGTTATTATGAAAACTGCTTAGTGAAACCTGAACTACATCATTTAGGTGAAAAGCTGCGCCAAAGATTACAACTCGGTATCGATACTGTGTTATCACTAACTGAATCAGATCAGTTAATGTCACACACACCGTGGAACCGTGAATCAGTAAAACTTCGCAATCCATACATTGATCCATTAAACTTCCTGCAAACCGAGCTATTAGCCCGTACTCGTAAAGAAGCTGAACCTTCTGAGCACGTACAATTAGCGCTAATGCTGACTATCGCGGGTGTTGCCGCTGGCATGAGAAACACGGGTTAATGAAAACATTACAACTGATATTAGTCAGTGCATTGCTACTACTGACTGGCTGCGCCAGTCAGTACAGCATTACTGAAAATGAAATAGAAAATTACCTCAATAATGAGATGCATTTTGAGGTCAAACAAGGCAACCAGATTATCGGTATCAATCTGGTGTTAAATGATATGCAAGTTAGCTTAGGCGACAAACCTAACATTATGGGTTTAACGGCGACGACAAAAGTCAGTATCCGCAATCCGCTAATGCCAATCAGCGCTAAACTTAAAACGACATTTGAAGCACAGCCTTGGTACGACAGCCAAACTAAAAGTGTCTATTTACGTCAGTTAAATTTAGTCAATGTCAGTGCTGAACCCGCCGAGATTGAACAAACACTCTCAACAATTACGCCACAAGTGATGACTTTTTTACGTGGTTTTTTAGAAAATCAGCCAGTGTATACGCTTGATATGAATGACACTAATCAAGCATTAATGGCTAAAATGACCAAAGAACTTGCGGTAGAAAAAGGCAAGTTAGTAGTAAAGTTTTAGCTGAAACATCTCTTAAAAATAAAGCGCTATAGGCGCTTTATTTTTTTGTCTAATATTAATCAGAGTTACAGCGAACTAACCAAAAACCGATTAAAGATATGTAGCAATCCATTAATAATCTTCAATAAAAACATTATCTCAGCAGCTAGAAATCGTTAGTGGTAACAAGACTAGTTTACCCGTCAATCGCAGGTCTATAGCAAGCTTGTCCACGCAATTAGCGTTAAATAGCCGCTGAAGATAAATTCCGGTTACTTATCAAAGCGACCAATTGAAGGATAATCAACAATCACGGCTTCATCAAGCAATGCTCGGCGCAACATGTCATAAGCTACAGCAGCACTTAAACTTCTCACTAACTGACGAGAACGTCTAGGCAATTTAACCATTTGGCTATACACGCCCTGCTTGGTTGCCAATGCAATAGCGACTGTTCCGACAGGTTTATCATCAGTGCCTCCATCAGGGCCTGCGATACCACTGGTAGCCAAAGCAAAATCACTATCCAAAATCTTACGAGCACCATCTGCCATCGCCTCAACTGTCGCAATGGAAACGGCACCATGATCGTCCAAAATCTGTGGGCTTACGCCCAACACTTTCACCTTAGACTCATTACTATAAGTAACTAATCCATGATGTAAGTATGAGGAACTGCCAGCAAAAGCAATCAGCTGACTAGTGATCATGCCACCAGTGCAAGACTCTGCAACACTGAGGCTAAAACCCGATTGAAATAAACGACCATGGATCTCTTCGGCTAACGTAGCTTTATTCTCAGCAACAACCGCGGTACCTAAACATTGTTTCACAGCTTTAGTCACCTCTGGTAGCGCGCGGATCGCTTTATCGCCTCTGGCAAAGATTTTAATTTCAATGTGTGGCATTGAAGAGCGGTAACCTAATTCAACACCATCAGGGAGTGAAAGTGTTGTTAACATATCCGCTAATGCTGATTCGCCATAACCTATAGTGAGCAATTTATGCAATTGTGTATTGTCAGCCAAACCGAACTCTTGTGTAATAAACGGCACAAACTGCTCTGTAAACATATGCTTTAGTTCAAAAGGCACACCAGGGGTAAAAAACAACCACGCATTATTTAACTTAACTCTAAAGCCACAAGCTGTACCAACAGGATTATCAACCATAACTGCAGACTCGGGTAACATGGCTTGCTTCAAATTACTTTTAGCCATCACTCGGCCACTTTTAGTAAACCAATCAACTAAATGTTCTCGCCATTGGACGTTTTCAACTAAGGCCTCCCCTTTGGCAACTGCCATAGCCAGTGCAGACATGTCATCGCTAGTGGGCCCTAAACCGCCATTAACCAATATCACATCTGCATGTTTGCTTCGCTCCTGAAACACAGCAACTAGATCATCTAAACGATCACCTACCGTTGTCCGTTGTTGCATTTCAATTCCAAGGGACATCAGCTCGTTAGCTACCCAAGCGGCATTGGTATCAATAATCTGGCCAGATAATACTTCTTCACCAGTACAAATCATCTCTAGCTTCATTGCTAAATCCTTTAATGCAGTAATTGCCCCATAAGTTATGGCAACCAATATGGCAATAGCAAGAAAATAGTTCGATTAATCAGAATGCTTTCCACATTAAACCAATAACCTTTTTGAAAAACAGTGAATATAGCGCTACATAATGGACTTTATTGTAGTGGAGTAAAGATGGGAAAAAGATCAGATCGTTAGCATGCTAATAAACTAAATAAGAATCTATATTTCGCTAAATCAGCAAAACGAAAAAAGCCCTAGCATTGCTGCTAGGGCTTTCATCTTAAGTTGGCGGAGCGGACGGGACTCGAACCCGCGAC
>NZ_JAPJEE010000020.1:0-69682 GCF_030731885.1 Shewanella sp. ULN5 | reverse complement strand
AAAAATCTAGCTCAAATCTAAGCTGACAGACACCATAAAAAATGGGTAACTGTCAGATCAAGTCTGAGCTACTACATTTGAAGTGAAAGATCTACTTCCTAATCTAACATTGCTAAAAGATTAAATACAGCCGCGCTGCTTATAGCTGGCTTGCCATTCTTTAAACAATTCAGAAAGCCTCGCATTGTTTTGCTTACTGCTAGATGCACCTTTAGCTTTTACTTTGGACTTGGCTTTACCTAGGTCAACACCCGACAGTTCTTTACTGTACATCTTCGGCGTTACATGACTGTAATGCTGTTCAATCATAGCAATGCTGGTGCCACATTGTTTGGCTAACACTTCCATGTTCACGCCTGCCAGTAACTGCCATGTAATGTAGGTGTGGCGCAATGAGTAAAGTGTTCTAACGCCGTGGGGCGATGACTTTAATCCTGCCTCCGTTATCGCTTTGTCAAAGGCTTTACCTAGTTCATTAGTGGTTGTTCCATCAGCTAAGCGAAAAAGTTTGTCTGAGGGCTTTCTGTTCGGGAATCGCTCTCGTAACTCTTGAACGCTGGAGAAAATTTCATCACGGCAAACCACTTCGCGTGTACCAGTATGCTTTACCGTTTTACCTTTAGTGACTGTTATATAAAAGATAATGTTGTGTTCATTGGTATCGATTTGGATATCACCCCATGTAAGGCTTTCCATTTCCGTTCCTGGTCGAATACCTGTGTTCACCGCAAACTCCATATAGTCCATCAGTAGTTCACGAATTTGGCGGGTTTTCTCTTTACGGCTGTTTTTTTCAAGCTGATATACAGCATCGAATGCTTTGTCGTATTCCTCTGGAGAGAAATGGGCTCGCCGTTGTGACTCAGCACCTTTGGTCGATAAAGAGGGCACTTGAGCCGCTAACATCCATTTATGGTCAACCGCTTCTTTAAACACCAATTGCATGGCGGCATTGTGGTTGAGCAGTGTTGACTTAGCGGGCACTCTATCGAATTGCTCTACACGCCAATCATTAAACTCACGCAGCTTCTCACTATCAATTGAGGTAATGTAAGTGCGGTCGAAAAAAGGGATATGGTACTTACGTAATACCTGAATATAGGTCTTGTAGTTAAGTGGGGCTGTTTCGTTATCGAGCGCTTCTTCCATTGCGGTAATGGCTTTCTCAGCTATATCGCGGAAGCGTTTTGTGCTGACCAGAATATTACGGTCAGCCATGAATTGGTATTCCATTTGAAGCCGATAGGCCATGCCGATGGCTTTCTCTTTTTCTTTCTGTTTAGTAGCTTTTGAATGCCACTTACCAGCTACTTTGATGCGGGCATACCAACGTTTGCTATTGTCTTGTAGGTAGACATATAATTCGTCGGAAATATCGTGTCTTTCGACCTGTTTGCTCATAGTCTGATTCTGATGTGGTTTTGCAAAGAATTTGCAAAGTATCTATTTTATACAGCAACTGCATGAAAAATAAAAGCCTTTATAAACACTATATATTCAAAATCCCCCGCCTTTAAAAGCGTGTCGGTTCGAGTCCGACCACTGGTACCACTTCTCTATTCAAAGAGAACACGAAACCGACATTTAGTCGGTTTTTTTGTGCCTGCAAAATATCAAATTGATATTCTTCCATTCATTATCACAGTTTATAACTTAGCCCCCGATTTAAACACTAATGCAAAGGGCTAGATAACTTTTCGAAGAAGTGAATAATACCCAGTATTAAAAACATCTGAATTAACAAATTCAATGACGTATCAATGGTATAAGTTGGCGTTAGACGCAATGCACTCATGGTTAATATGACTAAAAAATTTCCACCTAATAGTTTATAAAGTGCATATTGGGGCGCTGCAAATATCCTCCAGATCGCAAAGATATTGATGAAATAAAATAAGCCTAGTTGCCATAGTTCGGTAAAAAACGGCATGATAAACACAAATTCAGCCAGAATAATTGCACTTAGGGTTATGGTACCAAATACGATTGATTTCATTAGTCCTTTTGGCATCGTCATTATTGTCACAGAGAAAATAGCTGCCAATAATGGGAACAGATATCCACCCAATAATGGAATATAAATCCATAGGCAAAAGAAAGTGGCTATCATCACCATAACAACCGCCGCATCTATCAAACGTGACTTTTTAGGTACTTTGGGTGTTAGTTTGTCTAAATCCTTCCAGCTATTTTTTGTCAATATTCCTGTTAGATTTTGATCATTTCTATTCGCATCTTTAAGGTGCGAAATCTGTTGTTTGATCACAGTTAATTCATTTTGCGAGTCCGTATTTTGGCAATTTACTTCAGATCTAGCCGTTATGATTTGTTTCAGCGATATAGCGATGTCATAACTGGCTATGGTTGCAGTTTTCCATTTGTTTTGCTGATACTTGAGTTGATAACTCCCGTTCATTGGTAAGTCAATTATCGACTTCATTTTGGCGACCTGCTGAATGGTATTTTCAAGGTCTGATGTGATTTTTGTTAACTCTTCCTGAGTCATAGTTGCGGTTAATTTTGCGCATGTTTGTTCTAAGTTGGCTAACACTTTATTGAATAAATCAAAGAAGTATTGTTCAGTGCTATTTGGCCAGATAAAACGAAATACCAATGAATATACTATGACTCCTAAGACGTTTTCTTCCAGTCTTAGCGTGATCATATCGAACGATGTTATATCATTAAAACTGCCAATAGCACTAATTAGCGAGCAGACCACAAAAGCCATTCTGAATATATAGCCATACTTCAGATTAAAAGCCATGTAGGTGGCAATCCCAGCGATAACAATATAAACGCTGATAAACAAAAAGCGCTCTTGGGATAAAAAGCTAATCATTAGCAATGCCAAGATAGCGCCGAACATGGTGCCCAGTAGACGATCTCTTGCTAACTTTATCGAGTGGCTATAGGTCTCGTTGGCAGCCATTGCAATAATGGTAACGGCCGCCCAGTAAGGTTTTTCCCAACCAAAATACAATGACAGAGCAATGGTTAAGGTAAAACTTAGGGCAACCTTTATGGCATTTTTGGTTGAATAAGAAAGCATGCTTCTGATCTGCTAATTAAAGGGTAGTGGTTTTGATTATTTTGATTGATGCAGTAGTACCTACTCTTAATTGAACATCATCAGAAATGTTTTCTAAGGTTAATTTTACCGGAAGTCGCTGTGCTAATCGTATCCATTGAAAATTAGGATTCACGTTAGGAAGTAAAGTATTACCAGTGCTGCCATCACTTTTTGCAATGCCGTAGCCGATACTGTCTACCTTGGCATTGATTGGCTCGTCAGAGTTCATCATTAATGTGACGATTGCTTTATCGCCCGCAATAACGCCTTGTAAATCTGTTTCCTTGAAAAATCCTTCAATCCAAAAGCTATTTTCATCAATAAGCGCCACCACAGGTGAATTTGCTACAACTTGAGCCCCTTCACGTAAATTTAGGTTAGTGATGAAACCGTCTGTTGGCGCAAACACTTTTGTGAAATTAACGTTTAACTGTGCTTCTTCAACTAAAGCATCTGCTGAAGCAAGATTGGCTTTTGCGGTTTGCACGGCATTTTCAAAATTATTTAAATCCAATACAGATACCGAGCCTTGTTTGCGTTTTTCAAGTGCAGTTGCACGATTGTTTTCATTGATGGCTTTAGCTAATACTGCTTGGGCTTGACGCTGTTTTGCTAGGGCATTGTTAAGTGCAGCTTTATAAAGGCTAGGTTCAATTTCAAACAACAAATCGCCTTTTTTAACACGGCTGTTGTCGTCAATATTAACGTTTACAACAGGCCCGGTTACTCGAGGGGTAATTTGAATGATGTGTGCACGTACTTGGCCGTCACGCGTCCATGGGTTTTCTGAGTAAAGTTGATATTGATTATAAATACCCACAATAGCAACAGAGGCAATGATAGTGGTGATTAAGTATCGAAACATGACGCCATGTCCTTTGTCTGTTTTTATCTAATTGATTTAAATTGATTTATTTTGTTTTATGTGAGTAGTCAGCTATACAATTGTAATAAATTGGCCAATGGCTACCGTAAAGATGGCGACTAAACTCAATTCAAAAACAGCAGGTAAAGCTATCCATTTATAGCAGCCCATTTTAGTCAATATTTTGCTCGCAATTAGCATAAGTAAATAAGCGAGAGGGATGACCACAAGCAGTGGTGGCCCATATATTTCTCCAAATGTTATTTCATGAGGCATAGCGTTACCGTTTATAAATGAATATTTGATGGATGATGTTTAAAACTGGAACTTGCAGCTTAGTTACAGTCGCCTAAGTATCCGATAAGCTTACTTTAACGGGTAAGCTTGCAATTCATGAATCGCATTTGATGTATCAAACCCTACATAACGATTGCTCTAGTCATAAATAACTTGAGTTCAGTTAATTAAATCTCGTTGTTGCTGTTTTTAGTCAGATAGGCCGAATCGTCTAAATGGAGGTAGTCGAGGGGATGGGTAAAGGTTTCAATGCTTTAGTTGATTATTTTGTGTGGAGTAAATGCGATAAGTTGATGTGCTGCCAAGTTGTTAGTGTTTTTCGGATGAACCTTTTACGTTATTGCTGTGCTGCTGTGCTGCTGTGCTGCTGTGCTGCTGTGCTGCTGTGCTGCTGTGCTGCTGTGCTGCTGTGCTGCTGTTTCAGAGTTATTATAAGCTTTAAATAAAAAACCAGTTGCCTAAGCAACTGGTTTTTATTTTTACGAATTAACGTTTGGGTTTAGTGCTTACGACGACGTAATGCAGCTAAAGGTAGTAATAGTGCTGTTAACCAGCCCATTGAACCACCACCAGAGCTTTGCTCTACTTTAGCATTCACTGTAACAGTAGCAACACCTGGGGCACTTTCAGCACGACCATCTGACGCAACTACAGAGAATTTCAACACATGATCACCAGCCGGCGCAGTGAAGTTAATGCTTGGGCCACCATTTGCGAATGTAACAGCTGTACCTGAAGTTTGAGTCCAAGTATAAGTTAACTTGTCGCCATCAGCATCTTCACCATTTGCTTTAGCTGTAACAAGAGAGTTCTCTGTGCTTGTCATACCTGTGGGGGCAACCGTTGGTGCATCATTAATGTTGGTAACATTTAACACTACTGTAGTCGGCGTAATTGTATTACCCGCTTCATCTTCAGCAGTATAAGTTAGCGAGTCTTTACCAAAGAAGTCTTTCTTAGGAGTATAAGAAATCTCACCGTTAGCAGTAACAGTCGCAGTACCATTAGCTGGTTTTGTTGCAATCATAACATTTGATAAACTTCCAGCAGCATTAATATCAATGATACTTTGTGCTTTAGCTGTCATGCCATCACCAGTAGCTTGGGTTCTCGCCACTTTTTTGTCTGCAACCGTATCGTTTACAATTACATCAACAGATGCTGTAGTTTCTTCTTCAAGAGTTAACTCGTCAGCTTGGCCTAACGTAAACTCGGTAGCTTTAGCCTTGTAAACTACTTCAACGCTTCCCGCAGCACCAGAAGTGATTTCCACATAGTCATCAGCCGCAACAGTACCACCTTCACCATTGAAATGATAAGTGGTACCAATTGAGCCGCCAATATTTTCAGCACCAATAGTTAACGCGTCTGGGATTGCTGGAACTTTGAAGTAGTTGAATGTAACTTCTTCTGTATCTCCCGCTTTAAACCATACGCTGAAGCTATATTGATTGCCTGTTGTGTCACCGAAAAGCTGAGCATCATTCCACTCAACAACAATATATTTTGTAGCACCTGCTGTGAGTACGTCGATGGAAACTGTACCGCCACCAGTATCACCAACAGTACCGTCACTCAAGTCAAAATCAGACCAGAATGGTGCAACGATATTGTTAGGGTTACTTGAGTCAGGTAGCTCTTTGTTAGCATAAGTGCCTGACGTAGTGCTGCTGCCCGGAATAACAATACCATTGTCTGACATTGTAATTTGGGTATAGGTTTGACCGTTGTATTTAAACGCAGGAACATTGAATACGAAGTTTGCTTCATCACAACCGTCAGCACAAGGTGGTGTATAACCGTATCCTAACCCAACAATGTTTGGATATGAGCCAGTGCCTTTAGTTGCTAACATTTTAGGTAACTGCATAGAGCCAACCCAAGTTATAACGCCAGTATCAACATTTACATCCATACCATTTTGTGTGGCATTGGTAGTATTAATCACTACGTCGTCTTCACCAGTCAATACTGTACCTTTAGGTGCAGTCGCTGTGATAGTGACGTTGTTTTTAAACATAGTGTTGTTAACAACTGCTTTTACTTCAAACTCATCAGCAGTGGTGATGTCAGTATCAGTCGTGAAGGTGTTGATAAGTGAAGAGTCACTAGTCTCTTTTGCTAAAACAGCTAAAGGAAGATGTGCATCTTGTAAACCATCATTGCTTGTTAGCATGATGTTGCCAAAGATCCATTCACCATATGTGCTATAGGTAGAATCAACTGTGACAGTGAAAGTTGCCGAAGCTCCAGCTGCAAGTTCTAGGGTTGATGGCGATACCATGATCCCTGTTGCATCAGCTTTTGCACTGAGTGACCATGAAGTTGCTTTGTCGCTCTTATTGAATACAGTGCGAGTAAAGGTACATGGGCCTACGCATGAATCAGCAGCAATAGAAGGCTTATCGAATGTTAGTACGGCTTTAGCCGCAGCATCTAAATCCATGCGGCCGGCACCCATATCAAATGGAGTTGCTGGGGTTTCAACATCATCATCAAGAATGCCAGCCATTCTAGCTGTCGATGTTAATGCTGTTTTGATGTCAGTAGCGGACCAGTCTGGGTGTAGTTGCGTCATTAATGCCGCTGCACCAGCTACGTGTGGGCTTGCCATACTGGTACCAGTAATAGCATTGAAATCTTTACCGCCATCATCTGGAGAATAAGCTGATAAAATATTTGTGCCTGGCGCTGCCAAATCAGGTTTTAGAATGTTTTCGTTGCCGTTTGGTCCGCGAGAGCTTGAGCTGTTGATTGTATCAGCTAAATTTTTAGACACAATTCGTTGGATTTCAGAAGAAATTGTACCTTCAGTAGCTGTCTCACCTAAAGAGTCGATGATTGCTAAACCATCAGCTTTAGAAATCATAACCGATGGAAAAGTCACACCAGGCATTGACATCGTGATAGGAGCGCTTGCAACGCTGTTATAAACAACAACGGCTTTAGCTCCTGCATCTTGAGCGTTTTTAGCTTTTAAGCTGAAGTTACATGCACCACGTGAAATAAGTGCAATACCATCTTTGAAAGAATCAGCAGCGAAAGGAGCACAACCTGCAAAGTTTTCAGCATCAATATTGGTTGCAGAAATGATAGGTGCCGTCACGTCCATTTCGATAACTGTGTCTGAACCAGGAATAGCTAATAAATCATCGCCACCCGCATTGAATGAATTTGCAAAGAATCGACCTGTAGTACTGTTTGCAACAGTGATCCCCGATTCAATACAAGCTGGACAACCAATCGTTTTCGCACCGTTACCATCATTACCTGCTGCGGTAACAACAACTATTCCAGCAGCTTCAGCCGCTTCAAACATTGTTTTATATGGGCTGTTTGCTGGATCTCCACCAGCACCGCCGCCCCATGAGTTGTTAATAACATCAGCACCATCGTTAACAGCGTGCTCTAAAGCTTCCATTAACATGATGTTTGAACCACTTCCGCCTGTACAGTCTGCTTTAGTATAAAGCGCTTTATAAGACATTAGATATGCAGCTGGAGCAACACCAGATAAAGTGACATCAACACCTTCATAGGTAATATCCACTTTATTACCGACAGCTGTGCCTGCTACGTGAGTTCCATGGCCGCCAAACCCAAGTGGGCTCATGTGTTCATCAATACAGACAGGGAAAGTAGGAGCAGACCAACGTGCAACAATTAGTTTGTTATTACAAAAGCTGGTATCAACAGTTGAACAGTAGTCATCAGTTGGAAGTGCGCCACTAGGAGCTTCAAAACCATCATCAGCAAACATTGGGTTTTCAGGGCGAATACCACCATCAATGATAGCAACTTTTACGCCTTTACCAGCATTTTCAATGCCGTTTACAGCATTCCACATCGCTTGGCTGTTAATGATTTCGTGTGAAACATCCATTTGAGTTTCATACATAGTTTCTGGGTAAACAGATTTCACACCAGGGATAGCCATTAGCGCTTCAATGGTTAAGCCTTGGCCTGCGATAGTGACACCATTAAATAAAGTCTTAAACTTACGTTCAACTTTAGCATTAGCTGAAACTTTGCTGAGGGCATTGGTAAATTTACTTTGTTCTGCTGTTAGGTGTGAAGCATAGTTTTTTACAGGAGCAGATTGGACATCAATTTTGCCATCTTTCGATTTAATGGCTGTAGCAGAGAGGTTATTAATCCCGCCTTGATAAAGTGCTACGGCAGGAGACTCTAATTCAATAATAAAGCGCTGCGGAGCTGCAAAATCATTCGTTTTTACTGCTGATTTTTTATAATTATCAGTTGATTGTAATTCTGGTGAATATTGCAATCCTGAGTATTCAGTGTTTGCATAAGTTGCGCTTGATAATAGCGCCGCTGAAATAGCGAGTGATAGTTTTGTCTTCACAACGTCTTCCTTGTTTTTCAAGACACCCTCAAAATGATTACTGCAATCATCGATAAATTGCAGATAGGTCGCGGGGTGCAATTGTAATGTTTTTATAATGCTTTTGTTGCACGTGTGGTGTGCAATGAACATTTTTATCACAACAAGGTAACAAATGTAATAACGCAGATGAAAAAACTATACTTTTATTTTTTACAGTACTTTATGCTGTTTTTTCTAACTTATAATGATTTGCTCTAAGGTTTAACCGCCCTTACGATAGGGTTTTGCAGACTAATCAGCGTTTCGGTTGATTGTATTTCGTCAATCGATTGGATCCGATTTATTAGCACATGTTGCAACCCATCAATAGACTGGCACATAACCTTTACAAAAATAGAGTAATTACCCGTCGTATAATAAGCTTCTACGACTTCATCTAAGGCGTTTAGTTTTGCAATAGCCGCAGGATAGTCACCTGCACTTTTTAAATTAATTCCGATAAAACAGCAAACGTCATAACCTAGGGCTTTGGGATTGACACTGATTTGTGCACCGGTAATTATGCCTGCCTGTTTCATTTTTTCTACACGCACATGAATGGTGCCTGCACTAACAGAAAAACGCTTAGCGAGTTCAGCAAATGGGGTACGGGCATCTTCCATCAGCGCCGATAAAATTTGGTTATCAAGCTGGTCTCGTTGAAATGAGCTATCCACAGTAAAGTACCTAATATCTATTCAATTGGTTACTAATTTACGTCTTTTATTAAACTATTACTATTAAAATTACTGTTCGTTTGTGGGCTCGATAAATGATGGTAAGGTATCGAACGTCATTGGCGTGGCAGAATAAGGGTGCTTAATAGACAATTCTGCGGCATGCAGCAGTAATCTTGGTGCTAAGCTTTTTGCCAGAGGGTCGGCATAAAAGCCATCGCCTAAAATGGGATGACCAAGCGCCATCATATGCACTCTAAGCTGATGCGATCGACCCGTTATGGGAGTTAATTTTACTAAGGTTGAACGTTTGGCGTAGCTTATGACTTCAACTAGTGTGGTTGAGGCTTTACCAATAACATGATCCACTTTCTGTTTAGGCCGATTCGGCCAGTCACAAATTAGCGGTAGATCAACTCGGACCATAGACTGTTTCATATAACCTGCAATGCGCGCAAAATAGACTTTATGGGTTTCTCTATCTCGAAATTGACGCTTTAACTCCCGTTCAGCATTTTTCCGTAAGGCAAGTACAATAATACCGGACGTTGCCATATCTAGTCGGTGAACGATTTGTGCATTGGGGTGATCGCGCAATACACGCGTAAATACGCTGTCATGGTATTGGGCTTCTCTTCCTGGAACCGATAACAAACCAGAAGGTTTGTTTATCACAATAATATCTTTATCTTGATGGATGATATCTAACCAAGGATCGGTAGCTGGATGATAGATAAAATTGGCCATAACAGGTCTCTATTGCAGGTGGACGGCAAAGATACTGATTCACTTATGTAGATGCAAGCTTATATAAAGTAGCGAGTTAAGAAAAAGCATTGCCATTGACATGCATAATGGTAAAGGTCCAGACCACAAATGCTAATGGAATATGAACCAGCGCGTAAAAACATTGATCGAGTCGACTCATACCCTGTGCCAACCAAATCAAATAGCCGTGAAATACAATCACAAATGGAAACAACATCATTAATGGATAAAGTGCAAATGGACTAGCATCAGCAAAAATGCTGTGGCTTAGTATTGCCCAAAAAACCATAAATGCTGTGGTAATTGGTGGCGTAGCTGTACGGTATTGCTCTGGATAAGGGAACATCCTGTGTCCTTGATTGTAAAAGACTAACCTTTAATCTCTTTTTTACCATGGATAACCTTTCTATGCACCACGGAATAATGACGTAATCCAGCGGGTCCATGAGAAACTATAACCGATAACAACACCAGCGCGGTTATTATCTCAACTTGCCAATTCGAAAATGGCACCAGTAAAAACAATAACCCTACTTTGGCTAAAGTGAGCACGCCTTTTAATTGGATAAGCCAACGCCAATCCCGAATAATTTCCCATGCCATAAGCAATATGCCCGTTAACATGGCCATGATCCAATAAGTCAGCCAGGCATTTTTATCCACATGTAATAAAATTCCTCCACCTGCACCAACAACGCCGATGATATGTAGGGCCCTTAGCCCTGTCTTGGTTAAACGCTCAAACCAAAATCGTGTCTCTGATAGCGGTGACTGCTCAGTGTTGTTTTTGCTCATTTAGTTATTAACTGCTTATATAAACCATGACCTTATGTTAGCAACAGCGATAGAAATAAACACTAAGCAAGTTACATTTTTAGAGGTGTATCAATATGCATCTTTGCTAATGAGTGCGTTAGAACACAATTATAACCACTTTATAAGTAAGGTTATGTTTGTGTGATCTTGTTACCAATCTACCTCTTTAGAGGGTGTTATGTTACTACTAAGATTAATACCGTTAGGTAGGGGAAAACATATGTTAACAAACTCAACAAAATCGTTGCTGGCGCTGCTGATATCAGGTGCCCTTAGCACAGCCGCTTATGCCACACCCGAAAATTTAGCCGACTTTCATGGTGAAATGGGCAGTTGTGATACTTGTCATGTCAATAAAAAGGGACCAACTGACGATAATTTAACTTACGAAAATGCGCAATGTACCAGCTGTCATGGCACATTGAAGGAAGTGGCTGAAACCGAAAGAGAAGGGATTGTGTCGCCGCATCAATCGCACCTCATTGGTGATATCAGTTGTACTAGCTGTCACTCTGGACATGAAAAGTCAGTCACTTATTGTGATTCTTGCCATAGCTTTGACTATCAAATGCCTTTTGCTGGTAAATGGGAACGTGAGTTTGTGCCTGTAAATGCAGACAAAGATGCCCAAGATAAAGCCATTGCCAAAGGCGCTAAAGAAACCACCGATGTAGTGGTCATTGGTTCTGGTGGTGCCGGTTTAGCCGCGGCAGTTGCTGCGCGTAATAGTGGCGCTAAGGTTATTCTATTAGAAAAAGAGCCTGTCCCAGGCGGTAATACTAAGTTAGCCGCAGGCGGCATGAACGCCGCAGAAACTAAAGCACAGGCTAAATTAAAGATTGAAGATAAAAAACAAATCATGATAGATGACACCATGAAAGGTGGTCGTAACATTAATGATCCAGAATTAGTCAAAGTGCTTGCTAATAATTCATCAGACTCAGTGGATTGGTTAACGGCATTAGGTGCAGATTTAACCGACGTTGGCCGTATGGGCGGCGCAAGTGTTAACCGTAGTCACCGTCCTACGGGCGGCGCTGGTGTTGGTGCTCATGTTGCGCAAGTGCTTTGGGATGCAGCGGTCAGTAAAGATACCGATATCAGATTGAATAGCCGAGTGGTTCGTATTATCGAAGATGCATCTGGCAAGGTGACTGGTGTATTAGTAAAAGGGACCTACACAGGTTATTACCTGATAAATACCGATGCAGTTGTCATTGCCACAGGTGGTTTTGCTAAGAACAACGACCGGGTTGCCAAGTACGATCCAAGCTTAAAAGGCTTTAAAGCGACTAACCATCCAGGCGCTACAGGTGACGGTTTAGATGTGGCAGAACTTGCCGGGGCCGCAACCAAAGATCTTGAATATGTTCAAGCGCATCCAACTTACTCTCCTGTTGGCGGGGTAATGGTAACGGAAGCGGTACGTGGTAACGGCGCGATATTAGTCAACCGTGAAGGTAAACGTTTCGTCAATGAAATCACCACTCGTGACAAAGCTTCTGCAGCCATTTTGGCACAAAAAGGCGAAAGTGCTTACTTGTTGTTCGATGATTCAGTGCGTAAGAGCTTAAGTAAGATTGAAGGCTACATTCATTTACATATTGTTAATGAAGGTAAAACCTTAGACGAACTGGCTAAAAAGTTAAGCATGCCTGCACCTGAATTAACAAAGACATTAGCGTCTTATAATGAATTTGTGAAAAACGGTAAGGATGCACAGTTCGAACGCCCTGATTTACCAAGACAGTTAACAACAGCTCCGTATTATGCGATTGAAGTTGCACCAGCGGTACATCACACCATGGGCGGCGTAGCAATTGACACTAAAGCGGAAGTCAAAGGTAAAAATGGTAAAAATATTCCAGGTATGTTCGCTGCGGGCGAAATTACCGGTGGTGTTCACGGTGCTAACCGTCTAGGTGGTAACGCGATTTCAGACATTGTTACCTTCGGACGCATTGCTGGTGAGCAAGCCGCTAAGTATGCCAAAGAAAATTAACCCAAGGGCGTTACAGTCACTTTGATTTTAAACCAATATCCGCAAGCGAGCCCAGACATGGGCTCGCTTTTTTATAGGAGGATTAAGGTAAAGGAAGCAATGCTGGATCACATTTACATTTGTTAAATGACGACTGTTAACGACAAAAAAGACCTATTCGCATACACTAGAGGCAGAATTAATTTTGCTGGCAACTCAGGGGAAAGCGCCCTAAGTTGTTAAGCCTTTTGAATGTAGGACATGCTATGAGAATTGGATTTTTTAGCGCAAAACCGTATGACATTCGTCATTTCGATCGCACCAACGAAGCCTTTAATGCCCAAATAGAATATTTTGACTATCGCTTGTGCATGCAAAACGTCAAGCTTGCTGAAGGCTTTGAAGTGGTCTGTGCCTTTGTAAACGACTCATTATGTGAAGAAGTGTTAGTTGAACTTGCCAAAGGTGGTACTAAAGTGATTGCCATGCGTTGTGCGGGTTTTAACAACGTTGATTTAGTGGCAGCGAAAAAATTAGGTATACAAGTCGTGAATGTGCCAGCTTATTCACCAGAGTCAGTGGCTGAGCATAGCGTGGCATTGATGTTGACGCTTAATCGTAAAATTCATAAAGCTTACCAACGTACTCGTGATGCTAACTTTGCTTTAGCAGGTTTAGTCGGCTTTAACATGTTTGGTAAAACCGTGGGTATTATTGGTACAGGTAAAATCGGTTTAGCAACCATTAAGATACTTCAAGGTTTTGGCTGTAAAGTATTAGCCTATGATCCTTATCCAAACCCATTAGTGCTTGAGCTTGGCGTTGAATATGTCAGCTTAGATGAAATTTACCCTGTTTGTGACATCATCAGTTTACATTGCCCTTTAACCGCAGAGAACCATCACTTATTAAACCAGCAAAGTTTTAATAAAATGAAAGCAGGTGTGATGGTCATTAACACGAGTCGGGGTGGTTTACTTAATGCTATCGATGCCATGGAAGCGCTCAAAGAAGGCCAATTAGGTTCGTTAGGATTAGATGTCTACGAAAATGAAAAAGGGCTATTTTTTGAAGATAAATCAAGTGAGATCATTCAAGATGATGTCTTCCGTCGATTATCGGCTTGTCACAATGTGATTTTCACTGGGCACCAGGCATTTTTAACCGAAGAAGCGTTAAATGCGATAGCCTTAACGACCTTGAATAATGTTCAAGCACTGGCGTTAGGTGAAAAATCGGGTAATGAGCTGTGTTAACTTGCATTGAATATTGATAAATTGGAGCCTACGGGCTCCATTTTTTTGCAAGAGACACTATGATTATTTCAACTCAAGTACATGATATTGCCACGCCAACAGGCACTATGCGCACGACGGTCTTTCGTCCAGAACAAGCCGGTCAATTTGCCAGTGTCATTTTTTACTCTGAAATTTTTCAATTAACCGCGCCCATTGCCCGAGCAGCTGCAATTTTGGCGGGGCATGGTTTTGTGGTACTCGTGCCTGAAGTATTTCATGAGCTTAATCCAATAGGCACGGTACTGGCTTATGATGAAGCAGGCAAAGATAAAGGTAATCAGGACAAGTTTGCTAAGCCATTAGAACAGCATGATAGTGACACCCAGGCCTTGATTGATTTTGCTCGTTCACAATCTTACTGCACCGATAAAGTCGGCGCTATGGGGGTGTGTATTGGTGGTCATCTTGCATTTAGAGCCGCTTTAAACCCAGATATTAAAGGGGCATTTTGTTTATATGCCACCGATATCCATTCAAACACTTTACCTTGTAAACCGCAAAATGATTCATTGAGCCGTGCAGGGGACATTAAAGGTGAATTAGTGATGGTATTTGGCAAACAAGATCCCCATGTGTCAGCTGCAGGTCGTAAGCAGATATACCAACAGTTGGAACATGTGAATGCTAATTTCAGTTGGTTAGAAGTGAATGCTCAACATGCATTTATGCGCGATGAAGGCGATCGTTACGATCCTGCGTTAGCATTACAAATGTATCTGCAATCAGTGGCCTTTTTCCAACGTATATTGAATTAGCACCCACCTCGGATGCTAGTACAGGTAAGCATTACATTCGCGGTTGAGAGTTCACCTACGTTTATTTACCTCTGCTTATTATGGCTGGGGCATTAAGATAAACGCATGATTGGAGCCAGCCAATCCTGACGACATCTGCTTAACAGAAAAGGCGCGTAATGCGCCTTTTCTGTTAGGTGTAAATCATTCATGGTTACTTTAAGCGTTTTGGAATAATCCGTTTGCTGGTGGGCTTTTTCTTCGCAACATTGTCATTTGACAGTTTAATCACCCCTTTTTGCAGCATTAAGCTATTTGGATAGGTCATCACGTCGCCTGAGTCGCGTTTAATTAAGATATGAAACAGCGATATTTCAACAATGATGCCAGACATATCTTCATCTTTATCGACAATTTTTATGCGATCGCCAATGCGGTAAGGGAATACAAAAAAGATCAATACCCCTGCCGTAATGTTACTTAAAATCGACCATTGGGCAAATAAGGCCACCCCTAAAACGGCAAAAGCAGAAGAGACGAACAGTGATACTTCTTGATAACCCAATCCTAATGAAATCGCGATAACCGATAGGGTGACAAAAAACATAAAGTATGAAATGAGTCGGGTGACTAATCGACTTCACACTTCGTTAACCTGCTTTTTAATAGCTTGGGTTTTTATCCACTTTTTCAGTTGATGTAGAGCGATAATAAATACGCCTAAATACAACAACACCATCACAATTTGATTCAACATAACCTGCCCTAAAGTAATACTGTCTCACTACCTCTATATGATCCGGTATAATACAATCTTTGCATTATTTTGGCTTGCTGAATTTAGATCTTGTTGAACTTGCGATGTTTTTTGTTAGGCGTTGAACGACGTTTATAACAAGTAGTTCCTTGCTGCTGTGCTATTTACTTTTAGAGGATGTGCAGTAGAAAAGCTCAACTAATTTGCTCTGAGGTGGGTAACAAGACGTTATTTATAGCTAAGTGAATTTGACTTAGATTTGCCAAGCAGCATTTCGCGTGATTCGATTACCCTGCTTTTTAGCACACCTCTGAACAGTAAGACTTAACCGCTCGGTTAATAATTGAACAACAATGTGGAGTTATATGTCTGATTATAAAGTGTTACATACCAGTACGGATGAGTTTGGTGACCTGTTTGTACTTGATGATGGCCACTTTCGAGTTTTATCATTTGGTGATAATGACGAGCAAAGTAAAATGGATAAAACTGAGCCGCATGTGCCTCAACATACATATGTTCAAGCTATGTTGACGGTGCTAATGGCTAAACAGCCTAAAAGTGTCATGATTTTAGGGTTAGGCGGCGGCGCATTAGTACATGCGCTGCGCCACTATGATGCGGCGATTAAAATCACTGCTGTGGAAATTCGTGAGCAAGTTATTCACGCGGCTAAACGATTTTTTCAACTGCCAACAGGTAAAAAGTTAACCTTAGTTCACCAGGATGCTAATCACTTTATTAAGGCAGGTGACTTTAAGAAGACCGACATTCTATTTGTTGATATCTACAGTGAGAAGGGGGTTGATCCTCAATTATTGTCTGCCGAATTTACCCTGTTCTGCCATCAAGCACTTAAATCTGAAGGGATATTAGTACTGAATTGCTGGAAAGAGCACCGTAATAACTCGGCATTATTGAGTCATCTTCAACAACATTTTAGTCATGTCGAAGCTTGTTTAACCGGCGGGGGTAATTGGGTGGTATTTGCCACCAATCAAAGCCAGGGGTTAGCGGCTATGGGCAGTAAAGCCAATCAACAAGCTTTAAGTCAGGCCATAGGTGTGAATGTCGCAAGGGTGTTAACCCGTTTTGAACCTTGGAAGTAATAGCGAGGTGAATCTATCTATTACAAATCAGGCAATTACTTAGTTGCATGAATAAATCGATAACCCATCTCAGTTAAATCAAAAAACCGATTAAGATAATAGTTTTTATCCGTTATACATAATTAAGCTACCAGCGTATTCTAACTCCATCGAATGACGGCACAATGTTTAAGTGAATACAAACTCTCACTTTAACGCCGCATTACAACATCACTTAGTTAGTTAATTACAATGGAGTTAATCATGTCACAATCAATTATCAACAGCACTATCAAGCCATTCAAAGCGACAGCATTTCACAACGGCGCATTTGTTGACGTTACTGAGCAAGACTTATTAGGTAAATGGTCTGTAGTATTTTTTTACCCTGCTGACTTTACCTTTGTATGTCCAACTGAATTAGGCGACATGGCTGACCATTATGAAAAGCTTCAAGCAATGGGCGTAGAAGTTTACTCAGTATCAACTGATACCCACTTCACTCACAAAGCTTGGCATGCAAGTTCAGACACTATTAACAAAATCACTTACCCAATGATCGGTGACCCAACAGGCACTATCACACGTAACTTCGGTGTGATGATCGAAGAAGATGGTTTAGCACTGCGTGGTACGTTTGTGATTAACCCTGAAGGCCAAGTAAAAGTTGCTGAAATTCACGACTTAGGTATCGGTCGTAGTGCATCAGAATTAGTGCGCAAAATCCAAGCTGCGCAATATGTTGCTAGCCATGATGGTGAAGTTTGCCCAGCTAAATGGCAACCAGGTGAAGAAACATTAGCACCTTCTATCGACCTAGTGGGTAAGATTTAATTCTGACCTCCTCTTGTTAGAAAGCGTTATGTCGCCAGTTAATGCCCCCCTGCATTAACTGGCAACCTTCACCTTTATTCGGTTATACAAACTTAGTTTATTTCCTTCATCTTGTTCATCTTTAGGAGTTGTTATGTTAGATGCCAACGTAAAAAATCAACTGAAAACTTATCTGCAGAATCTTAAACACCCAGTTGAACTTGTGGTATCTGCAGATGACTCAAAAAAATCTGCAGAGTTAACCAGCCTGGCTCAAGATATTGTCGATAGTTCAGCACTGGTCAGTAGTATTGCAGTACAAGGTCAGCGCACGCCAAGCATGACTGTGATTAATCCACAGCAAAACACCAGTATTACCTTTGCTGGTTTGCCAATGGGTCATGAATTTACCTCTTTAGTATTGGCGTTATTACACAGCGGTGGGCACCCTATTAAGTTAGAGGCCGACGTTATCGAACAAATTCGCAATTTACCGGGTGAGTTTCATTTTGAAACTTATGTCTCGCTCAGTTGTCAAACTTGCCCTGAAGTCATTCAAGCATTGAATATGATGGCAGCAATCAATCCTAATATCACAAACGTGATGATTGATGGTGCATTATTCCAATCTGAAGTTGAACAGCGCAACATATTATCTGTGCCATCAGTGTATTTAAACGGCGAAGCATTTTCAGTTGGTGCTATCAGCGTCGCTGAAATTTTAAATAAACTGGATAAAAACGCTGCAGGCCGAAAAGCTGAGCAGTTAAATAAAAAATCTGCCTTTGATGTATTAGTGATTGGTGGTGGTCCAGCGGGTGCATCAGCGGCTATTTATGCTGCGCGTAAAGGTTTAACAACTGGAATTGTGGCCGACAAATTTGGCGGTCAAGTTGCTGAAACTGTTGGCATTGAAAACTTTATTTCGGTGGCAAAAACCGAAGGTCCTAAATTAGTCGCCAATCTTGAAAACCACGTTAAAGATTATGATGTAGACGTGATGGAAAACCAAAAGGCAATTAAATTAGCTGCGAATGGTTTATTTGATGTTGAGCTTGAAAATGGCGCAATATTACAAAGCAAAACAGTGTTACTTGCAACAGGTGCCAGATGGCGTGAAATGAATGTGCCAGGCGAAAAAGAATATCGCGGTAAAGGAGTGGCATATTGCCCACACTGTGATGGTCCATTATTCAAAGGTAAGCGTGTTGCTGTTATCGGTGGCGGAAACTCAGGTATCGAAGCGGCAATCGACCTCGCTAATATTGTCGAACATGTGACGGTACTGGAGTTTGATAGCAAATTACGAGCAGACGAAGTATTGCAACGTAAAGCAAAATCAATGGGCAACATAACCATAATTACTCAAGCGCAAACCACACAAGTCAATGGTGATGGTACTCGGGTTAATAGCTTGACCTATACCGATCGTAAAACAGGTGAAAGCCATAATGTCGTTTTAGCCGGTATATTTGTACAGATTGGTCTGATACCTAATACCGAATGGTTAAAAGGCGTGGTCGATTTAACGCCTCGTGGAGAGATCATCGTTGATGCGCGCGGTCAAACGTCTATCCCGGGGGTATTTGCTGCAGGTGATGTCACCAACACACCTTATAAGCAAATCATTATTGCCATGGGGAGTGGTGCAACAGCTTCATTGGGCGCTTTTGATTACTTAATTCGTCATTCAGAGGCTACCGAAGAACAGGCCGCCTAATTTAGGTTACAATACAGCTAAACCGCGCATGAGTTTTACGTGAACCTTTAAGCCAGCATCATTGCTGGCTTTTGTTATTTTTAGGGATAATTTTGTTAATTAACTCGGTAATGCATACACTTGTAATATTAGAAATATAGGTGAAATATCATCATGACTTTTGACGCACAGCTAAAATTAGAAACTCAAATTTATTTGAAGAAAAGTTTCCGTGGATTGACAGCGTTATCATTAGGCCTATTACTTTTACTGTTGTTCAGTCGACCCGTGTTTTTATATCGGGAAATACCACTCTCGACTATGTTGCTAGCCATGCTCCCTTTATTGTCCATTATCGTTTTCTTTAGCCCTGTTAATAAATTGCTGTTTAGGCGTGATTTTTCAATTGAATTATTGTTTGTGGCATTATTTTTCAGCTGGTTGATATTTATTTCATCATTGTTATTTTATTCAGTTAACTTTATTCATGCCGCCACTTCAATTATTGATATTTTAGTTTTAGCATTTGGCATCTCACTACTGCCTAGTCGCAATATGTTTTTTAGTAGTGTTGCAGTGCTATGTGCTTTTCATTTAGGCATTAATTTTATCTATATCTCAGGTGTGGATATTGATGTATGGGCTGATAGCTTGCGCTTAGCGTGTTTTGTGTTGATTCTTTTGGCTGGGCATAAGGTGAGCGAAAAGTGGTTTAAGAGGGCAATAACAAAAGAAGTCGATAACCAACGTTTGATTAAAGAATTAGAAGAACTATCAACGCAGGACGGTTTGACTAAAATTGCCAATAGACGTCATTTTGATAATGTTATTAACCAAGAAATTGCTCATAGCGAAAGAACCAAGCAGCCGCTAGCGATTATTTTAATTGATATCGATTTTTTTAAAAAACTTAACGACAGTTTGGGGCACCAAGAAGGAGATAAGTGTTTAATTAATTTCGCCAATATGCTCAAAAATATTGCTAATCGCCCACGTGATATTTGTGCTAGATATGGTGGTGAAGAGTTTATATTATTACTTGCTGAAACCGATCTTGAGGGGGCGATTGTTGTCGCAGAAAAAGTGAAGCAGCAACTTGAACGATTAGCCATTGCGCATCCAGATTCAAGTGTCAGTGATAAAGTCACCGTTTCACAGGGCATTGCTGTGTTTAAATCGGGGATGTCTGAAGATCAATTATGTCATTTAGCAGATGAAAAACTTTATCAAGTGAAACGCACGTCTAGAAATTATTTTGCTTATTAAGTCGGCTCATTTAAGATAATCAGAAGTTTCAATTATTTAGTTTAGTTTATGTCATAATTGCCGATAAAAAAGAGTCATGGTAAAAAATTGAAGCTAAAGAAAGATTATTTATCGTTTTTCTCATCAACACTGTGTCTGTTGACTATGATATACAGATATCGACGTTTTTTATGTGTGCCACAACTATAAAATCAAAGTAACAGCCTCTCATGGAACGAGATAAGTTCAATTTTTGACACGGTTAGAATCTTTATTAGGTTCACCACTTGTTAGCATCGCTTGGGGGCGAAGTATGAATTGGTTTAATAACATGTCCATTTTCAAGAAAGTGGGATTAATTTTTGTATTATCTGTGGTCATTTTTACCGTCAACTTAGCCATCAGCATAGTCGCGATAAACAAAAACCGCGATACGATGAACTTTATGCAAAGTAAAGTGAGTGAACGTGTAGAGCTTGCCAATCAGAACGTAATTTTTGTTCAACGGCTTGACGAGCTATATACCCAGTCAGTGTCATTTGCTGATGAAGATTTACTGACTAATGCCAGTAAAGTGTTTAAGTCTTTAGATAGCAATCTGAATAAATTAAGCGTCATTGATAATAATCAATCCCAAGCATTATCAACCTTGAACCGCGCCTTAAAAGAATACAATGATATGACCTCCGATCTTGCCAGAGGTATGTTAGATGGCAGTATCGATATGAGTCAGGTTGGCCAAATTAGTCAAAAAAAATCAGCCGTATTTGATACATTAACCAACGGTATTAACCAATATAAAGTTGATAAAGTTGATGAGTTTTCATCAACACTTGCCGAGGCAAGTAATCGCTCTGAACAAAGCTTATATCTTACGTTAGGCATTGGTATTGCGTTACTTATCATTATGGCTATTGCGACTATTTCGATTGCGCGTTCAATTAGTGGCTCAGCCAAAGATGTTGCTAATTCATTAGGTGAGCTTGCTGATGGTAAAGGTAATTTACGTCATCAATTGAACGTGAATGGCACAGATGAACTTGGTCAAGTATCAAGTAACTTCAACCGTTTTTTGCGTTTATTAGCCGATTCGATTCAAGGCGTTGTTAGTGTAACTAACCCGTTGTTAGAAAGTGCTAAATCGCTGAAAGATAAAATGTCGTTAGCGACTAAGGCGACGCAACAACAAAGCCAAGATGCTCGCACTGTGCATGTGTCAATGGAAGAGATGCGTCACTCTGTTAATAATATTTCACTCAGTGCTCAGCAAGCTGCTGAAGCGGCACAAGAAGCTGAACGTGAAGCTACTGCAGGCTTAGCGGTTGTGCAGCGCACCATTAATATCTCCCAAGATTTAAATAAGGGTATTGAGCTAGCGGCTAATTCTATTAATGAACTGGCGCGAGATACCGAGAGTGTGGGTTCTATTTTAAATGTGATTACGTCAATTGCAGAACAGACCAACTTACTCGCGTTAAATGCTGCCATTGAGGCGGCTCGTGCTGGTGAGCAAGGTAGAGGCTTTGCGGTAGTGGCTGATGAAGTGCGTGCACTCGCATCTAAAACTGCCGATGCGACCAAAGAAATTCGTGGTGTATTGGAAAGGCTAAAAGGTGCGGCAGAGTCATCAGTGACCACTATGGGGGCGGCGATCACCAAATCATCAGATAACGAGCGTTATGCGAAAGATACCGGTGATGCGTTGAAGTCGATTCAAGCGAAAATTGTTAGCATTAACAGCATGAATACCCATATTGCGTCAGCAACGGATCAACAGTCTGTGGTGGCGGAGCAAGTAGGGGGCAACGTGATAGAGATGAATGAATCTTTTGAGCATTCATTAAGTATTTTAGCGGAAGTGCATAATATCTCTCAGGGTTTAGATGACTTCGCTATTCAACTAAAAAATGCCACATCTCAGTTTAAACTCTAGATTAAAGGTACCCATGCAGGTTTAGCTTAAACGGGTATGCGGAACTAATAAAAATGGCGCTCATATGAGCGCCATTTTTTTAGATATCATCTAGGATTAAGGGTTACGCACTAAATCTAATTCTTTTATTAAATTATCAGCATGATCAACTTGATCCATCATCCACAAAATGTAGCGAATATCAACATGCACTGCACGGGTAATGATAGGGTTGAAGAACCAATCTTTTGTAATTGCTTCGTAAGTTGAATCAAAATTTAATCCAACTAATTCGCCTCTGCCGTTAAAGACGGGAGAACCTGAATTACCGCCTGTGGTGTCAACACTAGATAAGAAGTTAACCGGAACAGAGTTAAAATCATTTTTAGGCTCAACACACGACACTAGCTTACACATCCAAGAGCGCGGATCGTTATACACTGACTGAATAGTATGCTTACCGTAATCATTGGTTGCGATAGCGGCTAACAATTTAGCTGGCGCATTATAAGGCTCTTCACCTGTATGTTTTGCCGCTATGCCTTCAAGACGGGTAAAAGGCTGTTTGTATAACGCATCTTTAGATTGGTAACCATCCACCATGCCGTAAGTAATACGTAATGTACGGTTTGCATCAGGATATACTGGCCAGTTGTTTGCTTTGTAATAAGCAATCACGGCTTCCATATACTTTGGACGCGCTTTGGATAGCTTACCATCTAATAGCTTACTGGCTTTTTCAAGGTCCATGTTAGTTGCATGAACATCAACCGCTAAACGAATAAACGGATCGCTACTGGTTTCAAACGCTTCAACAGACTTATCCATCCAAGCCAAACGCGTTGCCTGATCAGTGAGTTCTGTTAATGCATACATGCCATCAACTTTAGCAATAAACTCTTTATGGTTGTTGGCATGTTCTAACGCATTATCAAACACTTTTACTTTTAATGGCTGACCAATATAAGCATTTAAGTCCTGTAACCATAAGGTTTTATCTACTTCAACAGCAAAGCTAGAGTCGATACGTTCGAGTTCTGCGCGGAACATCTTCATGTCACGCTCTTGGTAGCCAGACTCACGTTCGGCATCCGGTTTTTGCTTTTCTTGTGCTAAACGATAAAGCTTTTTAGCGGTAGATAGAAGGGTGCTTGATTGCGCGTTTTCAAAGTAGTAATTGGTTTGAGTTTGCTTTTGTTGCTCTGCCAATAAGGTTTCAAGCTCAGCAATTAACTTTGGGTTAGCCGCTTTATCTTGTTTCAGCCAAGCAAGAAAGTCATCTTCGCGGCTTTGCTTAATCCCAACAATATCGGTAGCTTTAAAACCGTCTAATAGGCCGTTGAGCTTTTTCATACGATTTGACATTGAAGCGATAGTGCCTGCGTACTTAATGGCAATATCTCTATCTGTTTCGCCCATTTGGGTAATGGTGTCAATTTGTAATTGATAGCGAGCGGCATACGTTGGGTACAACCATTCACTGGCAAACTTTAGTTCACTGGTTAAGTTATAACGACTTGTTGAACCTGGGTAACCTGCGGCAAATACGCCATCACCTGCTTTAACGCCATCAGCATTGATTTTTAAATAACTTTTTGGGGTAAAAGGCACATTATCTTCAGAATACACTGCAGGCTTACCATCTTTACCTACATATGCGCGTAAAAAGGTAAAGTCACCTGAATGACGCGGATACTCATAGTTATCAATATCACCACCATAGCCACCGACACTTTCAGGTGGTGCATATACCAAGCGCACATCACGAATGATCAGCTGCTTAATTAGATAATACTCTAAGCCATTGTGGTAACTGTTTACCGAGCATCGGTAGTTATCGTCCGCTTCACACTCTTTAATTAACGCTTTGCTGTTGGTTTGGATCTGTTCATAACGGGTCAGCGGCTCATCACTTAAATTAGCAGTAACCTGTTCAGTGACATTTTTGACATTTTCAGTGATGTATAAACGTTCGTTTGGACCCGCTGACGGTTCATCGGCCATTTTTTTGGCAAGAAAACCATCGGCCAGGTAATTATGTTCTTTTTTGCTGTTATATTGAATGCCACGATAGGCGCAATGATGATTTGTGACAACTAGACCTTGGGGAGATACGAAACTGGCGGTACAATAGCCCAGACTAACTACGGCATTCATGGGGTATTGGCCTAAATCTGCCAGTTGTTTAGCGGGAATTTCAATACCACGTTCAGTCAGTTTATCGGCAATCGAAGGCATCTGATAGGGTTGCCACTGGCCTTCATCGGCATAAGCAAAACCCGATGACAACACTAGGGCTGCTATCAATGTAATACGCATGTTTTATCCTTATGTATTTTATTTTTCCGTATTTTTAGCATCGCCGCTAGGGTAATATTACCCTAGCTAAATTCGACCACGGTGTTATACCATATTTTTTAAAGTCGTTGGAAACTTGGAGTGTCAATGTCGCAACAATCAACCGTATTTAAGGCTAGAAATAGGCAGAAAGATGCCGAAGTCAATGCATTAAAGTTACCCCCTCATTCGATAGAGGCTGAACAGTCTGTATTGGGTGGGCTTATGCTCGATGCGGAAGCCTGGGATCGCGTTGCTGAAGCGGTTGTCGCAGAAGACTTTTATTCACGTTCTCACCGTATGATTTTTCAGGCAATGCAACGCTTAATGGAGCGCGGCCAGCCTATTGATTTGATCACCGTCTCTGAACAGTTAGAAATTGAAGACCAACTTGATGATGCGGGGGGGTTTTCTTATCTCGGTGAAATTGCTAAAAATACTCCCAGTGCCGGTAATATTCTGTCGTACGCTCAAATTGTGCGTGAACGCGCCGTTGTAAGAGACATGATTGGTGTTGCCCACGAAATTGCTGATGCAGGTTATAACCCAGAAGGGCGAGACTCTAGCCAACTGCTAGATCTAGCTGAAAGCAAAGTATTTAAAATTGCTGAATCACGAGCTAATTCAAGTGAAGGTCCTGAAGGGATTAAATCGATTCTTGAAAAAACTGTTGATAGAATTGAGCAGCTATACAATAACCCACATAATGGGGTGACAGGGGTTTCCAGTGGTTTTGCTGATCTTGATAAAATGACCTCTGGATTTCAATCCGGAGATTTAGTGATTGTTGCTGCGCGTCCGTCTATGGGTAAAACTACCTTTGCGATGAACCTGTGTGAACAAGCGGCAATGAATGAAGATAAGCCAGTATTAATCTTCAGTTTAGAGATGCCGTCTGAACAAATTATGATGCGTATGCTGGCCTCGTTAGGCCGGGTTGATCAAACCAAAATTCGTACAGGTCAATTGGATGATGAAGATTGGGCTCGTGTGTCTTCAACCATGGGGATTATGCTTGAACAAGGCAAAATGTACATCGATGATAGCTCTGGTTTGACGCCTACAGAAGTGCGCAGCCGAGCCAGACGTATTGCGCGTGAATACGGCGGTTTATCAATGATCATGATCGATTACTTGCAGCTAATGCAGGTGCCAGCGTTAAAAGACAATCGTACCTTAGAAATTTCAGAAATTTCTCGTTCATTAAAAGCCTTAGCCAAAGAGTTGGAAATCCCCGTTGTGGCATTATCTCAGCTTAACCGTTCTTTGGAGCAACGAGCAGATAAGCGTCCAATTAACTCAGACTTACGTGAGTCGGGCGCGATTGAGCAGGATGCTGACCTCATCATGTTTATTTATCGTGATGAGGTTTATCATGATGATTCTGAAGACAAAGGTACGGCTGAGATCATTATTGGTAAACAGCGTAACGGCCCTATCGGACGAGTTAAATTGGCGTTCCAGGGGCACTTCTCTCGATTTGATAACTATGCTGGGCCGCAATTCGAAGAAGATTAACCCAGTAGTATTGAATTGATAACACCAACAGAATTAACAATGGCTTAGCTTTGCGGCCATTATTTGCTTTTATAAGGCTATATTTTTGAAACCTTTTCCTCGCGCAGAAATCAGTCGTCATGCCTTACAGCAGAATCTTGCCAGATTGCGTGAAATCGCACCTCATAGTCAAATTATGGCGGTAGTCAAAGCTAACGGCTATGGCCATGGTCTATTGAATGTTGCCCAATGTGTTGGCAATTATTCTGGCGGGGCTGATGGTTTTGGGTTAGCACGTTTTGAAGAAGCATTAGAACTGCGAGATGGTGGCGTGAAAGGCCGTTTATTATTGCTTGAAGGTTTTTTCCGCGCCTCTGATTTACCGCTTATTGTGGCGCACGATATTGAAACGGTCGTGCATCACGAATCACAAATTGAAATGTTAGAAAAGTCCAGCTTATCAAAGCCTGTGAAAGTTTGGCTTAAAGTGGATTCAGGCATGCACCGTTTAGGGTTCAGTTTGACACAGTTTACGGATGTTTATCAGCGACTAATGTCTTGCCCATCTGTGGCAAAACCCATTAATTTAATGACCCATTTTGCCTGTGCTGATGAACCGCAAAATCCATTAACTCAAAAGCAAATACAAGCATTCGAAGATCTTATTAAAGGATTAGATGGCGAACGCACCCTAGCCAATTCAGCCGCAACCTTGTTCTGGCCCCATAGCCAAGCCGACTGGATACGACCAGGCATTGCACTTTATGGCGTATCTCCCGTTGTAGGCGATAAAGGGGTCAATCACCAACTTATTCCAGCAATGGAACTGGTATCTAATCTTATTGCAGTTCGCGAGCATAAAGCAGGAGACACCGTGGGTTATGGTGCTTACTGGCAAGCCAAAGAAGATACCTTACTTGGCGTTGTTGCCATAGGGTATGGCGATGGTTATCCGCGTAATGCTCCTGAAGGCACACCAGTATTAATCAACGGGCGAAGAGTGCCAATCGTTGGGCGTGTTTCTATGGACATGTTGACTGTGGATTTAGGCAAAGATGCGACCGATAACGTCGGTGACAGTGTTCAACTTTGGGGGAAAGATCTGGCTGTAGAAGAAGTTGCTGAACATATTGGCACTATAGCTTATGAGTTAGTGACCAAGTTAACGCCAAGAGTTGTGGTTGAACTTTTATCGTAAAGTTTGCGGAGATGAGATAATGAAACACTGCTTGTATAGTGTCGCGCTATTTTGTTTAGTGGTTGTTGATGCCAATGCTAATTCTGTTGTTGAACCGCTAATTGCTTCACAAGCGCAAAGTACTCAGCACACAGATGCCCTAAGCAAAAATAAAGATCCTGACGCCGAATTTATTGCGCTACCGTTTATTTTCTCTACCGAAACCTTAAGCACTGCAATGGGCGGCGCGGCAGTGATAAAGCATGCTGGCCAGCCTCAAGCCGCAGCGCTTGGGATAGGTTTATACAGTAGTAATGACAGTTGGATAGGTTTTTTAGGGCTATATAATTATCAAATTCCCACCATTGAGCAGTGGCTTTTTTCATTTGAAAGCTATCAAGGCCATTACGAACAGGGCATTTATTTCTTAGATGCTAATGAAACCTCTAATAATCAAACGGAGAAAATCATTTCTGAAGGGGATGAAGGATTTAGCCGTTTACACTTTAAATATATTTTGCCTATTGCAACGGGGGCAAATGGGGCAAAACAGTCTCTGTTAGATCGTCGCGATGATATTAGCTGGAATCCGTTAGCATCCGGTGTCAGTAGCATTAAAATCACGCCTTACACCCAACACCGAAAGTTAGCAGTCAATGATCAGCTTGCTGATAAGGCTCGAGGGGTTGAACTGAAGTTTGAGTGGGATAATCGTGATGCGCAAAATGATAGTAAAGATGGTGGAAAAACCAGCGTTAAAATAAAGCATGGTTTAGCCATCGATGACGACCCTCACTGGACATTGTGGGAGTTTGAGCAAAGTCTTTTTTATGATATTGGCGGCAATGGTTGGTTTGATGAACAAGTGCTTGCTGCAAATGTGTTTGTTGCTGACACTCCCACCTGGAACGACTATGAAAATTCTACCCAAGATTACCGTCGTCCTCCCAGTTTTGCAGGAGTGTATTTAGGTGGATATGACCGTTCAAGAGGTTATTCGTCTAAATCATTTACAGGTAGAAGCGCTGTAAACTATGCGCTTGAATACCGCATAAAACCCCAATGGCAACCACTACAAAATTGGCCAATTTTTAATTTGTACCATATTCCATGGTGGCAATGGGTGATGTTTGCTGAGGTAGGTAAAGTGAGTGATGAATTTGATGTCCAGGCATTACATACAGATATGCATCATACCTTTGGTGCTGGTGTGCGTTTTGAAGTCGAAAACATCGTGATCAGAACTGAATTTGCCGTTGGATCAGTTGAAAGTGAATTTTGGGTGATGGTGAATCAGCCATTTTAGCTGTGGCTGATTTATATAAAATAAACGTTAAATGTCTTCAAAACAGATTTCGATGAAGGCCATCCCGTTTGGATGGGTAAATGGCATTAAAATCTTCTTTCCTTTGGATTTATGCGAGATCGTGTGGTTTTTACCTGACACCACAACAGGTGTTGCCATGTCAAAATCATAACCCTTGTCACTGAGTAAATTTTTGGCGCCACCAGTCACCATATTGGTGATTTCACCGACTAAATCGGTAATTTCCTCATTGATACTATTAGGCTTTTCACCCAGCATTTTATGCATAATTTCTAAAATGAGAGGTGCTTCAAAGGTAATCGATAATGAACCTTTGGTTTTCGGACCGACCATGCCAATTAAACCTGACACATCACCCTTTGCTATATCGTGATTTTTTAGCTGCGGCTTACCCGGTTTTAAATCCATCGTGGCCATGGTTGATATTACGTTAACTAAAGACACAAGAAAGGGGTTAATAAATTCAACGTTCATAAAAGACTACTTCCTTATGGGAAAATGCAATGGTGTAATAAAGAGGCATAAGAATAATCACTGTATCACTAAGTTATAGTCTAGAACACCCTAAGGGATTTGGGTATCTGAACCCAAGGCTTACATGATATAATTTTAAACAAGCATCAAATGCTTTTTTACATGTGTCATTTTTAATGGCGATTGAGTTATATCATTCGCAGTTAAATCGGATTTTCGCTTCAGCAATAATGTTTGGTTTTTATGACTTCTACTGCAAAACTTGATCGCACTTTTTCCATCGCACCTATGCTTGATTGGACCGATCGCCACTATCGTTATTTCGCACGCCTTATGTCTGCTAATACCTTGTTGTATACCGAGATGGTGACAACGGGGGCTATTATTTATGGTAGTGGGGACTATTTAGCCTACAACGAAGAAGAGCATCCGCTGGCATTGCAATTAGGTGGTTCGAATCCTAAAGATTTGGCTCATTGTGCTAAGTTGGCAGCCGATCGTGGTTACGATGAAGTCAATATTAATGTGGGGTGCCCTTCTGATCGAGTTCAAAATGGTCGTTTTGGTGCATGCTTAATGGGTGAGCCTGAATTAGTGGCAGAAAGTGTTGATGCGATGAAGCAGGTGGCAGATATTCCCATAACGGTGAAAACGCGCATTGGGATTGATGAGCAAGACAGTTATGAGTTTCTAACCCGTTTTGTTGATGTGGTGAGCGACAAAGGCTGTACTGATTTTACAATTCATGCCCGTAAAGCCTGGTTACAGGGACTTAGCCCGAAAGAAAATCGCGAGATCCCGCCATTAGATTATGATCGCGTGTATCAATTAAAACGGGATTATCCTCATTTAAATATCAGCATCAACGGCGGCGTGACCAGTCTTGAGCAGGCAAAAGCACATCTACAGCATGTTGATGGGGTGATGGTTGGTCGCGAGGCTTATCACAACCCTTATATTTTAAGCCAAGTTGATCAGTTACTTTGTCACAGTGACAAACCTCAATTAAGCCGTGAAGAAGTGATTGAATTAATGCTGCCTTATATTGAGCGGCATATTCAACAAGGTGGGCGCTTGAATCATGTGACTCGCCACATGATAGGGTTATTTCAGGGGTTACCGGGTTCAAGAAGTTGGCGCCGTTATTTAAGCGAAAACGCGCACAAAACAGGTGCTGGAATTGAAGTTGTTCGAGGTGCTATTGCATTGATGAATGAGAACGCACCTACCTAACAGTCATTCTTAGGCATCATTAACTCTGAATTAAGCGCTCCTTTGAGCGCTTTTTTTGTTGCAAATTTATGTTGGTCTAATTGACTAACTTTGGTAGTGAACTTTACTAACTGTTCGTTTTTTATTCTTTATAGTAATTATTTAAAAAGTGACTTCTTGAATGATCATGTTTTATTTTATTTATTAATCATTGGTTTAACTGTTTATTTGAAAGTTGGCACAAGGTTTGTAATACCTATGTTGTCCCGCAATGAAAAAGGTTTTCATTGCAAACTAAACAGAAAAGGAAGCCATCATGTTTAATTCAAATTCTAAAATTCGTTTAAATCGTGTTGCAGGTGCAGCCGTTGTCGCCGTAATGATGTCAGCAAGCAGCTTTGCAGCACAAGCAAATGACGCAATGGTGCAAGATACCCTAAACGTACTAGAGCAAAACATCTCACAAGCCAGCCAAGATTTATTTATATCAGCTAAACAAGAGTTTGTGTTGTCGTTGAGAACTCAAATTGCAGAACAAATTTTTGATGTTAATACCGATAGCCAAGAAAAACTGTTAGCCAGTGATGATGCAGAGCAATCAGTTACCACTGCGAGCCAAAAGTAATGATGTTTGTTGATCCTCTTGGAATGGTGACGCCATTATTAGCAATCTTATTGCTACCACTAATGAGCTTTGTATGTTGCGCCGTCATCGCCAACTTGCTCACAAAACTGCGCATCACCCCGAGTAACTCAACTGATAATGTTTAATTTTTGAATAAGAGATTAAGGAATACAATGGAAAAACTAGTAGAGAAACTCATCGATAAGCCTAAAATTGTTTCTGGAGTTTGTCATTATTTCGCGAAACAATTTGGCTGGTCGGTGATGTGGGTTCGAGTCATCAGTGCGCTGATTTTATTGGCTAATCCCGTTGTCACACTTATTGCGTATTTGGTGTTATCTGTTTTACTGGATAAAAAATCTACCCATTATTAAGTGCTCTTTCATTCAAACAATCCCTTGAATGGAAGAGCAGTGGCAGGCAGTAATACAAGCCACTGCGAATTGCGTTGTTGTACAAATGGTTAAGATGATTTATTTAGAAACGCTTGGAACAGCTTTTTTGATTCATCACTTTTTAATCGCTGTCCAAAATGCACTAGTTCAAGCTGCATTTGTTGTTTAACTTGTTGTTGGTTGTAGCGCAGCAATTGACGAGATGCTTGCAGTGATTCTGGTGGTTGGCTAGCTAATCTTCTAGCTTTAGTGAGTGCAAATTCAATCACGTCGGATTCCACAACCTGATTGATAATATTTAATTCACAGGCCGTTGCAGCATTAAATGCATCACCTAATAAAATGAGTTCAGCCGCTTTTTGTTGGCCTACGATTAACGGTAACAATAAGCTCGACGCCGCTTCAGGCACTAATGCCAGATTGACAAAAGGCATTTGAAACTTAGCACTATTATCGGCATACACTAGATCGCAGTGTAGTAATAAGGTCGTGCCAATACCCACAGCAGCACCAGATACGGCTGCAACTAATGGCTTTTTTAAATCAACAAGACAGAATAGAAACTTAACCGTTGGGTGATCTTCATTTAAGTCGCCACTTTGTAAAAAATCTGCGATATCATTACCAGCGGTGAAGCAATTTCCTTCACCATGTAGCATAAAGGCACGAATCTCGTTGTTGCTATCGCCCTCGATAAGGTATTCTGTGAGTTGTTGATACATCTCTAGATTAAAAGCATTACGCTTGTCTGGACGATTAAAGCTGATGATACGAACACCTTGTTCATCACGCATTTTTATAAGACTCATTCGTTGTTTCCTTTGTGAACGCGAGCAGGGATTAAATGGAGTTTAAGACATTGAAAATAATATTCAAACACTTGTTTAGTTTTTTAGTGCTAACATCAGTATCATTAACAGCCAGTGCCAACGTTATTTTAGTCGATGGTCATGTGCGTGCAATGCCGGCATCAGTACCAAATACCGCGGCATACTTAACTTTAGAAAACCATGGTGACGATGCGGTAAATTTAATTGCCGTGAAAACGCCGGCAGCAAAAGAAGCACAGTTACACACTATAGTTGATGAAAATGGCATGGTAAAAATGCGCCAGGTAGAAAGTTTTCCAATCACTTCCCATGGTGCTTTAGCGTTAAAACCCTCGGGAGATCACATTATGATCTTAGGGCTAAATAAGCCATTGTCTGAAAACGATAAGGTTGTATTAACATTGATATTTGATAATGACCAGCAATTACAGGTTGAATTGCCTGTATTGAAAAATGCTGACTCATCGCATCAAGATCATAGCGAACATCATCACCATCATTAAGGAATCGTATTGATGCAGTTTACAAGGAATAAAGTATTTTCTGTCGCCGCTGTCGCAGGCTTAATTGGCTACGCTGTTAGTGTGTGGTGGAGTATTGAGCCCAGTCCAATTGAACCAGAAGCATTGCAAAATGAGCAGGGGAAATTGATTGTCGGTTATGCGACAACGCAATCATTGATTGTCACCATGGAAACCTTACTGGATAAACCGGGTGGTTGGTTATCAAATGATATGATGCCGCCTTCAGTCTTGATGGACAACATGCCTGCGTTCGAATTTGGTGCGCTAGAGCAAACACGTGATTTAGCATTGGTCATGCGTAAAGAGTTCAGTCGTTCACAGTCGCAGTCCGCGGCTGATAAAGATTTATCTGCGGCACATTCAAAGCTTAATATTGAACACACTAGTTGGTTGGTGCCAAGTGCTGAAAGTGAGTACACTGATGCGATAAAGTTAGTCAAGCTTTACCAAGCAAGAATTAGCGATACTGGTAACCCATCAGCCCAGTTTTATGCCCGAGCGGATAACCTGAATGAATGGTTAAAAGAAGTGCAAAAACGCTTAGGGAGTATTTCGCAACGCTTATCTGCCAGTGTAGGGCAAGACCGATTAAACACCGATTTAGCTGGTGATACATCGGCTCGTCAATCTACCCCTTCAGCCATGAGCGATGAGATAAAAACTAGCTGGTGGAAAATTGATGATATATTCTATGAAAGCCGTGGTTCAGCATGGGCTTTACTAAACTTTATGCGCGCAGTAGAAGTTGATTTTGCTGATGTGTTAGAAAAGAAAAATGCTGAAGTTAGCTTAAGACAGATTATTCGAGAGCTAGAAGCCACTCAGGAAACAGTGTGGAGCCCTATGGTATTGAATGGTGATGGCTTTGGTTTAGTCGCAAACCATTCACTTGTCATGGCTAATTATATTTCGCGTGCAAACGCAGCAGTAATTGATTTAACTAATTTACTTTCACAGGGATAAAAATGAACAAAACTCTTGTAGCAACAGCCTTATTTGGTCTGTTAAGTGTTTCTTCAGCGCAAGCTGCAACTGTTATGGGTTTTAAAGTCGGTGGTGATATTTGGAACACAGATGCATCGGGTACTTTTAATGCTGACAGTAATGCAGGTAATGCCACAGGTCCTGCTCAAAATTATGACTATGGTTCTAAAACACAGGGCAGTGTGTGGTTGGCTATTGAGCATCCAATTCCACTTGTACCGAACATAAAGATCCGTGAAAATCGTTTAGAAGCTTCAGGTTCAAAAGATAGCAGTGGCTTTTACTACAATCAGGTTAACTTTACTGGTGCTTCAACTGTTTATAACGACCTAAGTAATACGGATTTTGTACTGTATTACGAGATTTTAGACAATGATTTAGTTGCGCTAGATTTAGGTGCAGCTTATAAGCAAATGCACGGTTCACTTCGTGTTGACGGTTTTACAGGTAGTGGGTTAACCCGTACCGCGACCCAACGCGATATCGACAGTGGTGTGGTGATGGCATACGGTAGTGCGCAAGTGGGCGTGCCGGGCTTAGGGCTTTTTGCATTTGCCGATGTGATGCTAGGTGTAGATGAGAGCGGCGTACATGATTACAGTGCTGGTCTTGGTTGGCAGTTTGATGGTGTTGCATTAGATACGCTAGTTCGTGTCGGATACCGTGACTTCAACTTTGATGTCAATGGCTTCTCTAATACAACCCAAGATATGCAGTTCAAGGGTGCTTTTGCCGGTGTTGAATTGATATTTTAATGTTGTAAATTGATTTTCAAAGGGCACTTATCACAGGTGCCCTTTTTGTTAGCTGCAAATCCGCGCAGCAGTATGTTGAATGCAAACCGTGAATAAAGCGGGATTATGGTATCGGCAAATGAGTATTTATTTGCCATAGCAAAGTCAGCGTTCAAATTACGCATCTATTAAGCCAAGTTGTTTTCAGGCACAATAACGGCAAATTTGGCACACATCTTCCTCGCTCATTTATCTAGCCCACTTTGATGGTTAAACCTGAAATGAGCGGCACTAATTAGGACTCATTATGACGCAAATTACGATCACAACCCCTGATGACTGGCATTTACATTTTCGTGATGGCGATATGCTGCAAGAAACTGTGCCAGCAACAGCGCGACTATTTCAACGCGCGATTGTGATGCCAAACCTTGTGCCACCCGTTACTACCGCTCAAATGGCGGTAGATTACCGTGAGCGTATTCTGACCGCGCGTCCTCAGGGAAGCAGCTTTCAGCCTCTTATGACCTTATTTTTAACCAACAACACCACAGCACAAGACATTATTGATGCCAAAGCCGTCGGTGTTGTGGCTGCTAAGTTATATCCTGCGGGCGCAACCACTAACTCCGATGCAGCGGTTAAAGCATTGGATGCACTGTTTCCCATTTTTGAAGTGATGGCCGAACAGGGCATGTTGTTGTTGGTTCATGGTGAAGTTACCGAATCGCACATTGATATTTTTGATCGTGAAAAGTTGTTTATTGATCGTTATCTAGCACGTATTGTCGAAACCTTGCCTCAGCTTAAAGTGGTGTTCGAACACATCACCACTAAAGAGGCCGCTGAATTTGTTGCCGCTGCGTCAGCCAATGTAGCCGCAACGATTACGCCTCAACATTTATTATTAAACCGTAACGATTTGTTAGTTGGTGGCGTTCGTCCGCACAACTTCTGCTTACCGGTTTTAAAACGTAATATTCATCAGCAGGCATTACAAGCCGCAGTGGCAACGGGTTCAAGTAAGTTTTTCTTAGGTACAGACTCAGCGCCGCATGAAAAACACCGTAAAGAATCAGCTTGTGGTTGCGCAGGGTGTTACAGCGCCTGGAGTGCATTAGAGCTATATGCGCAAGTGTTTGATAACTTAGGTGCGTTAGATAAGTTAGAAGGTTTTGCTAGCTTACATGGTGCAGATTTTTATGGGTTACCACGTAACACAGGAACCGTCACCTTAGTGAAAGAAACCTGGACAGTACCAGAAGAAATCATTTTACCTAATGGTAACCCAATTGTGCCATTTTTTGCAGGCCAACAAGTTAATTGGAAAGTGAAGTAAATCGGTATCATAACAATAGCTCTCCAGTTTTGGGTTAGCTGTTTTTAAGTGAGCCTTGAGATAGCATTGTTGAATACTGTCGCGAAACCGCAGCGTTGAAATAACTATTTTGAAATAGCTGTTATCAAACCACTTTATCAATCGTTAATGTTTCAACGTTATATGAAAAACCAGCATCATTGCTGGTTTTTTTGTTTATTATTCACACGTTATTCGTGCAATTAGCGAAAATCACGATTTAAGTCGCTAATGCTGCGCTGTCAATCTCAACCTTTTTGATGAATTTGAAGCGGTATTTTCTGATGCTTCCCCACCTTTTACCTAAGCCGTAAGTTTCATATTGGTGATAAAACATCAGTATATTTTCTGAGTTTATTGGCACCATTTTTTACATAATCATCATTTTGATTGTTTTTTAAAGTTTTTTTATTTGTACATCACTTAAATCTCAAATTAACAATATTAAAATTACTTATCATTCAGTAGCTTATTTGTTATGTGTTTGATGTGTTTGATGTGTTTGATGTGTTTGAATGGTTCAGTCCATCAAATGCGATTCATTTAAACATTCCTCCGACGATATTATCGCTTCCAAGGCAAAGAGAGACATTTGGGTAATACCGGCGTCACAGTGTTCTGGTAGCTTGATGTGGTTTCTCACCTGTATCTATAAACCAGCGATGTTCCTTTAAAACATCGTCCCTAATTTAGTTAACAATGAAGGCAGCATTGATTATGAGTACTATCAGCAATCTTTTTGCTATTTCGCCCTACATTGCACTGTTTATTACACTCGCACTGGGGTACCTAGTCGGTAAAATAACCATAGGGCGTTTTGTCCTTGGTGGTATTGCCGGAACCTTATTGATGGGTGTGTTGATCGGTCAATTTGGTGTGCAAATAGACCCTGGTGTCAAAACCATATTTTTCGCTTTATTTATCTACGCCGTAGGTTATCAAGGCGGCCCACAGTTCTTCGGGGCATTAAACTTTAAAACGATTAATATTCTGCTTTCAGCAGTGGTGATGACAGTTACAGGCTTAATTACTGTACTAGTTGCAGCCAAGTTATTTGATTTAGACAGCGGAACAGCAGCCGGTCTTGCGGCGGGTGGCTTAACTCAATCAGCCATTATTGGTACTGCTGGTGATGCGATATCTCAATTAGGTGGCATGACCGAAGAAGCTAAAAGCTTGATGCAAACTAATGTTGCAGTAGGTTATGCAGTAACATACATCTTTGGTTCGTTAGGCCCAATTTTAATGGTGTCATGGTTAATTCCATCATTCATGAAGTGGGATATCCGTGAAGAAGCACTCAAGCTAGCTGAAAAAATGTCTGACGGTAAGCCTGAGCTGGCGCCAGGTGAATTTAATGCGATGACAGATCTTGTGTCACGTGCTTATAAAATTCCAACAGACAGTCAATTAATTGGTCAAGATATTCAAACTGTAAACGGTGATCTGCTTGATACCGCTATCGAAATGATTTCACGTGATGGTCAAAACATTGAAATTGATAAATCAGTGGTGATAAAAGCGGGTGACATCTTAGTGGTAACCGGTCTTCGCCAAGCTATCGCTGGACACATAGAGTCAGCCAAGCATGAAGTGGCATTACCACGTGGCACCGTATTAATTGAAGAAAATCGTCAACTTGTTGCTAATGACAAGCAATTAATTGGTAAAACACTTGCACAGATTAAAGCTGAAACTAACGTGGATACCTTACGTGGTGTGTATGTTACCGACGTGATCCGTGGTGGTAACTCGCAAAATATTTCAGCCGATTTTATCGTCCATAAAAATGACATTATTCAAGTTACGGGCTCTGCAAAAGATATTAACCGTATCGAAAAAAGCATTGGTAAGCGTTTAGTTTCATTATTTTCAACTGACTACGTACTGTTTGGTTTAGGTATGGTAGGTGGCTTATTGATTGGTCTGATTAACTTTGAAATAGCCGGTATTCCAGTCACGATTGGTTCAGGTGCAGGTTGTTTGGTTTCAGGTCTGTTCGTCGGTTGGTTACGTAGCCGTAAACCTAATATGGCAACACTGCCATTAGGGGCTTCTAACTTCTTACGTGATTTTGGTTTAGCCGTATTCGTCGGGGTGGTGGGACTACAAGCAGGACCTCAGGCAATCGATATGGTTAAAGAAAACGGTTTAACCTTATTGTTCCTAGGTGTCGCGGTAACCATTATTCCACAAATCGTTTCGTTCTTTATTTCGTATTACGTATTAAAGATTAAAAACCCGATTGAAGCGCTCGCTTGTGTTGCGGGAGGCCGTAGTGCTAACCCAGGCTTTGCAGCCCTACTTGAAAAAGCAGGTAATGCGACACCAGTATTTGCTTTCACGGTCACTTACGCCATCGCCAATGTATTACTCACCCTTTGGGGTCCAATCATTGTCGGCATTATTTCAACCCAATAATTACCCTAGATAGTCGATGAGAGTGACGTCTCCTCTTATCGATTATCACCCCCCAAATTCACCCTTTTAAATTGATAAATAGGTAAAATATTATGACTACATCAAACACCCAAGCGTTACCAACAATTGATTTCACTAAATTCGCTAACTTAAGCCCATTTGAGTTAAAAGATAAATTGATTGAAGTGGCTAAAGCCGTTCCAGATCGTATTTTATTAGATGCGGGTCGTGGTAACCCAAATTTCTTAGCGACCTTACCGCGCAAAGCATTCTTACGTTTAGGCGATTTTGCTATCGAAGAGTCAGAGCGCAGCTACTCATACTTAAACGAAGGTTTTGGTGGTATTCCTGATGGTGTTGGCGTTGTAGAACGTTTTGACACTTTTGCAAAAGAAAACCTAAACAGAGATGGCGTTAAGTTTTTACAAAAAGCAATTAGCTATGCTAATGACCGTTTAGGCATCGATAAGCAAGCTTTTTTACACGAATTTGTAAACGCGTTTTTAGCCTGTAACTACCCAGTTCCTTCACGTATGTTAACCAACATTGAAAAAGTGGTTAAGCAGTACATAGGGGAAGAAATGTATGGTCCAATGCCAATGACAACAGACTTTGACCTGTTCGCTACTGAAGGTGGCACAGCATCAATGGCTTATACATTTGCATCAATGTTTAACAATGGTTTACTTAAAAAAGGTGACAAAGTGGCGTTAGTGACGCCAATCTTTACGCCTTATTTGGAAATTCCAGAGCTTGTTGAATATGAGCTAGAAATTGTTGAATTACGCTTAGATGAAAAAACATGGCAGTTACCCCAATCTGAAATTGAAAAATTAGCAGATACCGGGATCAAACTATTGTGTGTGGTTAACCCTGCAAACCCTGCATCGGTTAAATTTTCAAACGATACGCTAGACCGTTTAACCGACTTTGTTAACACACAGCGCAAAGACTTGTTCATCATTACAGATGATGTTTATGGCACATTTGCAGACAACTTTATTTCGCTATTTGCCAAATTGCCATACAACACCTTATGTGTGTATTCATTCTCAAAATACTTTGGTGCAACAGGTTGGCGTTTAGGTACTATTGGTATTCATTATGAAAACGTATTTGATGATGCAATGCGCGCGTTACCAGAAGCACATCAATTACAGTTAGATAACCGTTATAAAACGCTAACGCCAGAACCACGAGACATTAAGTTTATTGACCGTATCGTTGCCGATAGCCGTGCTGTAGCCCTAAACCACACAGCAGGTTTAGCATTACCACAACAGGTGCAAATGGCATTATTTTCATTAAGTTGTTTAATGGATTTAGAAGATAACTACAAAGCGGCCTGTAAACGTATTATTCGTGAACGTTACACAACCTTGTATAAAAACATGGGCGTTGAAATTGAAGAAAACGAAGACCGTGTTGATTACTATACCTTACTCGAGTTAGACACATTAGGTGGCAAACTTTACGGTGAAGAGTTTGTACAATGGTTTAAAGACAACAACAAAGGTAAAGACTTCCTCTTTGTGTTAGCACACAAAACCGGGGTGATTTTACTTCCTGGTAAAGGGTTTGATGTTGTTCACTCTTCAGTACGGGTATCACTAGCCAACTTAACTCACCATGATTATGAGCTAATTGGTCGTGAAACAAGAGCCGTGCTTGATGCTTATTATGCAGAGTATCAAGCTCGCTAGTCGAATTAAGCCTTAGCGAGTGAAGCCGTTCATCCACTAAACAAAAAACGCCAACATCATGTTGGCGTTTTTTTGTCTGTAAAAAAGCTGACAAACAATACCCAGTGTACAAGCGTCAAAACGTTAATACGGTTCGGTGCTGTAGTGCAACCCTCTACCCCAATAATCAACTCCCACCATTAACGCTAAAAATCGACACACTGGGCAGGACTTATGTAAAACTATGCAAAGTTAGATCATAGCGGTATTAATTAAATAGTGATCTATTTAGAATCAAATACGTAACAATTTCACTCCATTAAGTCATTAATAAAAATAAAAATGGATTTACCGTTAATGAACAGACATTTTAACCTTCTGGCTGTTACAACTGCCTTAGTTTTCTTAATGGCTTGCAGTAGCGCTTCATATGTGGATGACCCTTTGGTTAAGCCACAACTTCCTCTGTCTTGGCATACCGATGCTAAGTCACTTAAAGACAATCAAACTTGGGTTACGCCAATTGCAACAGAGCAGTTGTTTGAGCTGATCAGTATTGGGCTAAATCGCAACCAGCAATTGATCCAGCTTGCGTTAGACGTTGAAGTCAAAAAGCAACAGCGCAATATCAGTGACTCAAACTTTTGGCCCGAGTTAAGCCTTGCCGCCAATAGTCGTAGAAGTGGTGATAATGACACTCAGTCAACCATCAACAATCTGAGTTTAGATCTCAGCTATGAATTAGACATCTGGGGCAAGTTATCTGATAGTGCCAGAGCATCAAAATTAAATTTATTGACCGCGCAGGCTAACTATCAACAAGCAAGAGATTCATTGGTTGCCGATGTGATTATCGCCTACTACAAAGTGGTAACATCGCAAGAGTTAGTTAAGCTTTTTGAACGCCGAACTGAGAACGCTCAACTGAATTTTGAGATTATAGAATCGGGCTATCTACAAGGGCTAAATACCGCGCTTGATGTATATTTAACTCAAAATGAATTCCACAGTGAAAATTCAAATCTTTTGTCACAGCGCAGCCAACTTAATAAAGACATAAGAACTTTAGAACGTTTGTTAGGTGGTTATCCAGCAGGGGCGTTAGTGATTGATGCCGCACTGCCTTTATTGCCTCAGGGGATTAAAATTGGCGTGCCCAGTGAGTTAGTTAAACGTAAACCTCAACTACAAGCGGCTTGGTATCAGCTGTTGGCACAAGATGCTTTGGTCGCTTATACACAAAAACAACGCTACCCATCATTACGGTTGGGAGGCGATATCAGCAGTGTTAGCAGTGACATTGGTAACCTATTAAATGGGGATTATAGCTCTTGGTCGGTGTTTGCTGGAATTACGGCACCCATTTTTAATGCTGGCCGGTTAAAGTCACAAACTGAACAACAAAAACTGATCCTCAAACAACAAGAACAGCAGTACTTAAGTACACTATTTAGTGCTTTTGAAGTGGTTGAAAATAACCTCGATCTCGATGCCAGTCTGCAGCAACAATATCGTGCTACGTTAAAAGCCCAAGATAATGCGCTTCAAGCTGAAACCTTATCGTTTGAGCAATACCAAAGTGGATTGGTCAGTTACACCACGGTATTGGATGCTCAGAATCGTGCATTTGTGGCTCAAAGCTCCGTCATTAGCTTAAAAAACCAAATTATTGCCAACCGAATCGGCTTACACCTTGCGTTGGGTGGCGATCTTGATGCCAGTGTTACAGAAGAAGAATAAAATATGATGAATAAGAAATACCTTATCCCAGTCGGTATTATTGTCTTGGCTATTGTGATCATTGCACTTATCACTGCAAATCCACCCACCTCAAAGCGTGGAAAACCAATGGCTGTTGCGGCCATGACGGTTGAGACTCAAGTGCTTAACCCCCAAGATTATCAAGTTCAGGTGGGCAGTTTCGGGGTGGTAAAGCCACGAACGCAAAGCTCGTTAGTGACTCAGGCTTCTGGGCAAATCCTCTCTATTAGCCCTAATTTTCGTGAAGGTGGCTTTTTCGAAAAAGGTGAGGTGTTAGTTCAGCTTGATGACAGAGACTATCAAGCGGAAGTTAAAATTGCTGAAGCGGGATTACTACTGGCTAGACAACAATTACTAGAAGAGCAGGCGCGAACTAATCAAGCTTTGGCTGATTGGCAACGTCTTAGCAACGGCCGAGAACCCACTTCACTTGTGTTACGTGAACCGCAATTAGCGGCAGCAAGAGCTGCTATGCTATCTAACCAAGCGAAACTTGAAAAAGCCAACTTAGCATTAGAGCGAACTAAAATCGTAGCACCTTTTTCGGGACGTATTTTAGAAAAGCATGTTGATATTGGTCGAGTCGTGACAACCAATGGGCAATTGGCAATTATCTATGCCACCGACTATGTCGAAATTCGTTTACCTATAAACAATAGTGATTTATCGCTAGTGGAACTGCCTGAGCAAGGTAAGTCTGAAGTGGCTACTGTCACCTTTGAATCAGACTTAATCGGGATCCAGAATTGGAAAGGACAGTTAATTCGCACCGAAGGTGCCATAGATAGCAGTTCACAACAACTTTATGTGGTTGCGCAAATTGACGAACCTTTTAATTATCAAAGTAATCAACCTATTCCGTTAAAAATAGGCCAATATCTGACCGCAAATATAGCCGGTAAAAAATTAGATCAAGTGTTAGTTATTCCTACGAAAGCGATATATCAAGGCACCTATGTTTACGTGGTTAACGATGGCAAGTTATTACGTAAAGAGGTCACCACTCTCTGGCAAAATAGCCAAGATGCAGTCATTAAGACCGGTTTAAACCGTGGTGATGAGCTGGTTATTACCACTCTAGGGTTAGTGAGTTCAGGTACACCTGTGACGATATTAGCAAAGACAAAACCCGGTGATTCACCTGCAAAAGCAACCACTAACCAGGAGCCACTAAGATGATTGCTTGGTTTACTAAAAACCATGTCGCAGCCAACCTATTAATGTTGCTGCTGTTGGTATTAGGTTTAGGCTCCCTTTCAACGCGTATTCCACTTGAAGTCTTTCCCACGGTTGAGTCTGAAATGGTGTCCGTAGGAATATCGCTTCGTGGCGCTACGCCTGAAGATGTTGAAAAAGGGGTTACGATTCGTGTTGAAGAGGCGGTGCAAGATCTTGAAGGGATTAAAAAAATCACTTCTAATTCTTCAGAATCATCATCTCAAGTGTTTATTGAGGTTGAAAGCGGTTACGACCCTCGTGAAATGTTGGCAGACATAAAAAGTCGTGTTGATGCCATTAACACCTTTCCTGTTGATGCTGAAAAACCCGTTGTTGCCCTAGCCCAGCGTAAGCGTGAAGTCATAGCCGTAACGGTTACAGGAAAATATAGTGAAAAAGAGACCAGACAATTTGCCGAAGTTGTACGTGATGAGCTGCTTCGCCTTGATGGGGTAACACAGTTAGATTTAAGTGGTGTGCGTGACTATGAGGTCTCGCTAGATTTATCACAAAACAAATTGCGCCAATACAATTTAACCTTAGCAGAAGTCTCCCGTGCCATTAATGCTTCAAGTACTGATATTTCTGCGGGTAATTTAAAAACCCAAGGTGGTGATATTTTATTGCGCTCCAAAGGCCAAGCATACTACAAGGATGAATTTGCTAATATTGCCATCAAAACAGCAGCTGATGGCACCATTATTCGGCTAGGAGATATAGCCAATGTGGTTGATGGCTTTGAAGAAACACCTGTCAGAACTCGCTTTAACGGCCAGCAAGCCGCTTTTATTGATGTTTATCGTATTGGCCAGCAAAGCGCGATCGATGTTGCCGATAAGGTCAAAAACTACATTGATTCGCGTCAGGCAACACTACCTGAAGGCTATGGATTAAGTTATTGGGATGATGATTCTGAAATTGTAAAGAACCGCATTGCAACCTTAACTAGCAGTGCACTGCAGGGCGGAATATTAGTACTCTTGCTATTGACGCTATTTTTACGGCCGTCAATCGCATTTTGGGTGTTTATTGGTATTCCGGTATCCTTTATGGGCGCTTTTATCTTTATGCCCTTTTTTGGTGTATCGCTCAATGTAATCAGTCTTTTTGGATTTATCTTAGTGTTGGGGATTGTGGTCGATGATGCGATTGTCACTGGCGAGAATATCTACACTCACCTTAAAACGGCTGAAAATGGTGAGCAAGCAGCGATATTAGGCACACAAGAGGTTGCCGCGCCGGTGACCTTTGGCATTCTCACAACGGTAACGGCATTCTTACCTATGCTGTTTATTGAAGGCACACGCGGTGCGATATTTGGGCAAATTGCTATCGTGGTGATCCCCGTATTATTGTTTTCACTCATTGAATCTAAGTTCGTACTTCCCGCTCATCTTAAAAATATTAAATTGCGTCATGAGAAGGAAAACTACAACAAACTAGAACAACTACAACAACAATTTGCTGATGGTTTCGAGCGGGCGATTATTCAGTTTTATCAACCCATTTTACGTATCGCATTAAAGCATAAAGCCGCAACCTTGAGTTTGTTTATCAGTGTGTTATTCATCATCGCGGCTTTATTAGCAACCGGATGGACTAAGTTTACTTTCTTCCCGCGCATCCCTAGTGAAACAGTGCGACTAGACTTGACCATGCCAGCAGGCACCCCCTTTGAAGTGATCAATGCTCATATCATTAGCATTGCTGCCAAAGCTGAATTTTTACAAGAAAAGTATACCGATGAGGACACGGGTGAAAGTGTCATCATTAATATTTTGGCCACCACAGGTGGCCGCGGCGGTATATCCAATGCGGGTGAAGTGCGGTTTGAAATAACACCAGCAGAGAAAAGAAAGTCAGACATTACCTCTCGGCAATTATTGAGCGAATGGCGTCGCAGTGTTGGCGAAATTCCTGGGGCAGAATCTGTCACTTACCGTGCTGAAATTGGACGTAGTTCTGATCCTATCGACATACAACTCAATGCTAACTCTCTGGATACGCTTAGTGAAGTTGCAGATAAAGTGAAAGAGCACTTAAAAACCTATCCGACGGTGTTTGATATTTCAGATAGCCTGTCTAATGGTAAAGAAGAGCTGTTAATCGAACTAACGGAACAGGGAAAAGCGCTAGGGTTAACTCGTCAAGAGGTTTCCAGCCAAGTAAGAAGCTATTATTTTGGTTCAGAGGTGCAGAGGATCCAGCGTGGACGTGATGATGTTCGAGTTATGGTGCGTTTACCGCTTAACGAACGCCAGTCATTGGACGACCTTAAAAAGGTGTTGATCACTACGAGTCAGGGAATGCAGGTGCCGCTAGGCCATGTGGCGACAATGACTTCAGGAAAAAGCCCATCAAGTATTCGGCGTATTGATCGATATCGAGTGTTAAATGTGACTGCAGACGTCGATAAAGAAAATACCAATATGACGGTACTTCAAGCGGATCTGAAGGATTACCTTGATAATTTAATGGTGCAATATCCAGGTGTTAGACATTCGCTAGAAGGAGAAGCTCGCGAGCAAAGTGATAGTTTTGGCTCGTTACAATGGGGCTTGGTATTTGTTTTATTTATGATCTACAGCCTATTGGCGATACCTTTTAAATCTTACATTCAGCCACTTATAGTGATGAGTGTGATCCCATTTGGTTTAATTGGTGCCGTCATAGGCCACTGGTTTATGGGCTCACCTTTAACCATATTCAGTATATTGGGAATGCTGGCTTTAGTTGGGGTTGTGGTTAACGACTCACTGGTGCTGGTAGATTTTATTAATAAAAAACGCGCAGAGGGCATGGATTTAGTGCAAGCCGTGTTAACCGCAGGAGCCAAACGATTTAGGCCTGTAATGCTGACCAGTTTAACCACCTTTATGGGGCTAATGCCGCTGCTTTTAGAACAATCGACCCAAGCACAGTTTTTAATCCCCATGGCGATATCATTGGGCTTTGGGATTATCTTTGCCACTTTTATCACCTTGATATTAGTGCCTGTTAACTATTTGGTGGTTGAACGTCTAAAAGGTAATAAAGTCAACCAAGCCCTTTTTGATCAACAATATACTGATAGCTTTAGTTAACTAGCCGAGTTATCAAATAGATTAAATGTTTTATTAAGCCAGTAGGTATCCCCAACTGGCTTTTTTATCCATTTAATTTGGGCTTCGCATGATTAAACTTAGAAGTCGCTCATTAATGATAAATCGCAATGGATTGCTTAACTAAAGCGTTAAGTGTCCGAAGTTTTTTCAGGCGCTAACCTAATATAGGTTTGAGTGGGTTTAGAATAACAAGTCTAACTGATCAGCCTGATTGGGCGCTGGGTCGATTAAATTGATTGTGGGTAAATCGCTTAAGGTGTCTATTAGCATGTCATTTAAGCGTGCGGCTAATTCTGGGGCGTACACATTATCAGGGGTATGGATAAAGACATAAGGCTGTTTACCTTCAGTAATCCACAGGGCCAGTTTATTACACCATTTTTGAAAAAATGCACTATTAACATCTTCATCTAATTGGCCAATAAAACGCACCACAGGCTGATTTGCTGTGGCAATGGGATGCACAGGTACCTTAGGCTTTTTTTGTTGAACATCAATTAACACAGGGTTGTTAGGAACGGCGGCAAATAGTGGACGGCTATCCATAATAATGCGATTACATTGATGTTCGAACAGTAAACGATTGAGTGCTTTTTCCGCTTCGCCTTTGCTAAAAAATGCCCGATGACGTACTTCCACACCAAACTGCATATTGGCTGGTAGTTGTTGTAAAAACGTCGCTAAAGTGGGAAGTGCATTTGGGCCAAACGTTGCTGGTAGCTGAATTTTCCAAATGGCGGTTTTTTCAATTAATGGCGCCATGACATTAAAAAAATGGCTTAAATCTGCTTGGGCATTTTGCAGTTGTAAATCATGGGTGATTTGTTTGGGTAATTTAAAGGTGAACTTAAATGTATCTGGCACAGCATCACGCCAAGTCATTGCTGTAGCAAGTTTAGGTAAAGCATAAAATGTAGTATTGCCCTCCACGGTATTAAATATTTGTGAATATTGGGCTAACCGCGCTGAGATGGGCGCATCGCCGTAAAGGCTTTGTTTCCACTGTGTTTGAGACCACATGGCTAAGCCTAATCTTAGCAAAGGTTCACACTTCATTGGCTGTTACCTATTAACTTATCTTAGTAAAATGGACATTTATGGTCTTTTGGGGCCATAAACCGATAAAAAGACACTTCTTAGTGATTACCCATCTATCTCAACACTATCGCTATCTGATAAAATGCAGTGGCAATTTTGTGTTATATTCAAATTGCGGATGCATTGCTGGCATGTTGTCAGTGTTTTGGTTTTCAATGGAGTGATTGTGTCAGATCCAAATCTAGATATGAAGTTTGATAATTATCGGCCTCAATCTTCTCAACAAAAGCAAAAAGCCAAATCTAGCCGTAGAGGTAAACTGCTGTTTATCTTTCTTCTCATTAGCTTATTAGTGGCGGTGGGTGTTTTTGTTTCCTTTGAAGTTAAAACCTCTCACTATCAATCTAAATTAGTTAACCATTACGGTACACAGTTGACTTATCAGGTGGTGCCTTTTGCTAGCGATAAAGTGATTTATCCGCAGTATGGGCCATTTGATATTCGTCATGGCTACACTAAGTTACCCCAGTATATAGATAAATTGGTTAAAAATGGCTTCATTATTGAACAGCAAGCCAGCTTTTCGCCCATGTTGATGGACTACACCCGCTATGGCTTTTTCCCGCCATACCATGAAAAAGCCCAATCAGGTTTAATCATTAAAGACTGTCGTGATGAGAATGTATTTGATGCACTGTATCCAAGCAGAGCGTATCAAGATAGTGATCTTATCCCCAGCGAAGTCACTAATACCTTATTATTTATTGAAAACCGTGAGCTATGGAATCCTGAGCCTAACCACAACCCCGTGATCGACTGGCCACGATTTGTGGTTGCCAGCATTAAGCAAATTGCCGAAAAAGTTGGCGTTAATATGTCAAAAGCGGGTGGCAGTACATTGGCGACCCAGATTGAAAAATTCCGTCATTCTGAGTTTGGTTTAACCTCCAGTATTGAAGACAAGTTACTGCAAATTGGCTCGGCGATGGTGCGCGTGTATCAGCAAGGTGAGAACACCTTGGCAGCAAGGCAGCGGATTGTTCAAGACTACTTAAACACAGTGCCGTTATCTTCAGCGCCAGGCTTTGGCGAAGTTCATGGTATTGGTGATGGTTTATGGGCTTGGTTTAAAACCGATTTTAATCGAGCAAATCAGTTATTAATGTCGCCGCATAATCCTAAAACCGCTGATGAACGTGGCCAGGTTTTTAGGCAAATTGTGGCATTAATGATTGCCCAGCGTCGCCCCTCTTACTACCTATTACAGGGGCACGATGATTTAGAAAAACTGGTTGATAGCCACCTACGTTTACTGGTGAGTTATGCACTAATCGACCCGCAATTGATGAACTCGGCGATGCAACAAAAGCTCAAGTTTGACCGCCGTAAAGGTGTGCCAGACAAGCCGAATAACAAAGGGGTGAATGCAGTGCGGATAAGAACCGCAGGCATGTTATCAAGCAACTTATTTGATTTAGACCGCCTAGATTTAACCGTGCAATCAACTTTCCATGGTGATTTACAGCAGCAAGTGGGTGATTACTTACGTGGCCTAGGCACTCAGGAGAATGCCCAGAAAGTTGGATTGTTAGGTGAGCGATTACTTACCCCAGATCAACTGCCTAACGTGTTGTATAGCTTTACGTTATTTGAAAAAGATCGCGGTGTGAATCGGGTGAGGGTGCAAACCGACAGCACCGACCAACCTTTTGATATTAATGAAGGCAGTAAGCTTGAATTAGGGTCAACCGCCAAGTTAAGGGTGTTAGCTACTTACCTTGATATTGTGGCTGAGCTGCAACAGCGTTTTGCAGATAAAACTGTGGCCGATTTATACCGTATAGATGTAGAACCTAAAGACAAAATTACTCGTTGGGTGGTCGATTATCTCATTGAAACCCGTGACAGAAACTTAACCCGTATGTTAGATGCTGCATTACAACGAAAGTACTCGGCATCGGTTGATGAGCGTTTCTTTACCGGCGGTGGTTTGCATGCGTTTAACAACTTTCAAAAGAAAGAAAATACTCGCAACCCCACGTTATATGAAGCCTTACAAGACTCAGTAAACTTGCCGTTTGTGCGCCTGATGCAAGACATAGTTAACTACAGTAGCAGTTATAACAGCGAAGGTAGTATGGCGCAGTTACTGCGAAATGATAAAGATCCGCGCCGTGAAGAATACTTAAAAGCCTTTGCCAAACGTGAAGGCAGCACTTTTGTCCGCCGTTTTTATCGCAAATATCAAAATTTAGCCCCACAGGCCAGATTAGAGACTTTCTTTAATGGTGTGCAAGCGTCTGAACATCGCTTATCGGCTACTTATCGATACTTACAACCCTATAAAAGTACCGAGGATTTAAAGCAGTTTTTGCGCGAAAGAATGCCTGAAAAACCGCAAACTGATAAGCAGATCAATAGCCTATACAATAAATATGGCCAAGATAAATTCAATTTGGCCGATCAGGGCTTTATTGCGCGGGTGCATCCATTAGAATTATGGGTTTTAAGCTATTTAAATGATTACCCTGATGCCAAGTTAACCCAGGTGTTAGAAGACAGTCAGGCAACACTGCTTGAAGTTTATCGCTGGTTATTCCGCACTCGTCATCAAAATGCCCGTGATCAACGGATTAAAGTGATGTTAGAGGTAGAAGCATTTTTAAGTATCCATCAGCGCTGGCAACGAATGGGGTATCCATTTGATTTTATCGTGCCTTCACTCGGTTCTGCATTAGGCAGCTCTGGCGATCGCCCGGCGGCACTTGCCGAGTTAATGGGTATTATTCAAAACGATGGTGTGCGAGCCCCAACCATGCGCATTGAAAAATTGCACTTTGCCCAAGACACCCCGTATGAAGTGAAGTTTGCTAATGACATTAAACAGCCGATTCAAGCCTTGCGCCCTGAAGTGGCAATGGCGTTAAAAAATGCTCTCGCCAATGTGGTTGAAAAGGGCACTGCAAGACGCTTAAAAGACAGCATTATCAATGCAGAGGGTCATATTGTACGCTTAGGAGGTAAAACGGGCACAGGTGATAACCGTATTGCTACTGAAATACGCAATGGCCGCAAAGTGTCATCTACCGCGATGAACCGCACCGCAACCTTCGTGTTTTACTTAGGTGATAACTACTTTGGTACCTTAACCGCCTTCGTACCGGGATCCAAAGCAGATGATTTCAGTTTTACTTCAGCATTACCTTTGCAAGTGCTTAAGGGCATGTTGCCAATACTGACACCGCAATTGTTCGCTACTCAACCTTTATGTTTAGTCGATGAACCTGAGTAAACATGCTAACAACCATTGAGTGAATTTGGGCTTAGATTGCTTAGCTACAATTCACTTAAGCTTAACCAGCCGTTATGGGTGATGAGTAAAAAGCCCATTGTGCAATTTGTGTCGATAGCAACTGTCAGATAATAACAAGCTAGCCAATAAAAAAGTCAGCTAAAAATAGCTGACTTTTTTGTATCCGTTAGTCTATTAACAACTTAACGGATGAACACCTATGATATAAGCTTAAGCAAATGCTTGCTGCAGTGATGGCACAACTTGCTTTTTACGGCTCAATACCCCATCTAACCACACTTTACCGTCTACAGTCGCTTTGCCGTATGCACGTTCGGTGAGGTCAGCACTGTCAGAAATAACCAGCATTTCACTGCCTTCTTTCATGATATCTGTCAGTAGCAATAACACACTGTGACGATTGCCTTCTTGTTTAAGTGCCGCAATATCTGCTGCTAAATCAGCTTTAATGGCATCAAATACAGCTAAGTCGATTACTTCTAATTGGCCAATACCCACTAGATTACCGTTCATGTTGAAGTCTTTAAAATCACGCATCACAAGATCACGTACAGGTGTACCTTCAACAGCAGACTTCACTTTAAACATGTCCATGCCTAATTCTTTAAAGTCTTCAATGCCGGCGATTTCAGCTAGTGCTTCAACGCAACGAATATCAGCAGTAGTGCAGGTGGGTGATTTGAAAATAACGGTATCGCTTAAAATGGCACACATCATGATGCCAGCAATGTTTGCTGGAATTTCTACTTGATAGAAATCATACATCATCTTAATCACAGTGTTACTACAGCCCACTGGACGGATCCAACACTCTAACGGTGTAGATGTGGTTAAATCGCCTAGCTTATGATGATCAACAATACCTACGATAGTGGCTTGAGCTATATCGTCTGGCGCTTGGGTGATCTCAGAATGGTCAACAATATAGACATTTTCGCCAGCGTAACTGGTTTTATACTCAGGAGCGTCAAAGCCAAAACGGTCTAGAATAAATGCCGTCTCAGGTGATAACTCACCTAAACGTGCAGCAATTGCAGGTTCGCCAATTTGATTTTTTAAATAAGCTAACGCGATTGCACCACAAATTGAATCTGAATCAGGGATTTTATGACCCACTACATACATTGACATTGTTAAGACTCCTCTAAATTTGCGCCGATTTTAGCAAGATTTAAATGCTTGACCAATCCTTATACGAAAAAAAGCTATTATGGCGAGTTAAAAACCTCACATAAGCCGTCATTCCAACCTCGCGTTGAGCTTAGGTGTGCTATAACATCAGCATTCACATGCTTTGCAATGGAATTTTTATGTTACTGGGTATTCATCATGTGGCGATTATTTGTGGCGATTACGCCCGCTCGAAGCACTTTTACCATCACATACTTGGTTTGCCTATTTTAGCTGAAAACTATCGCGCTGAACGGGACTCGTATAAGTTGGATTTAGCCTTACCCGATGGCAGCCAAATTGAGCTTTTCTCGTTTAACCATGCGCCAGTTCGCCCCAGTTATCCGGAGGCACAAGGGTTACGCCACTTAGCATTTAAGGTTGATGATATTGAGCAGGTTGTCGCGTATTTGGTGTCACACAATATCGATGTAGAGCCAATTAGGGTTGATGAATACACAGAAAAACGCTTCACGTTTTTTAATGACCCTGACGGTTTACCTTTAGAACTTTATTCTCACCACTTTTAAGGCAAAATTAAGCCTAGCTCTGTAGTCTCCTGCAACATTTTATCCGTTGTACTTATGTTTGCAGGAGCGCTGATTTTTATGTCTGTTACCGCCATACAAAATAAACTTAAAATCATTGATCAAAGTAAGGCCTTCCAGGGCTTTGTGATTTTTGTCATTGTGGTGTCGGCATTATCGATTGGTGCTCACACCTATCATTTACCGCCATGGCTAGAAAAAAGCTTACTGGTGCTAGATATCGGTATTACGGTATTTTTTCTCTTCGAGTTAATTATTCGCTACCTAGCTAGCGACGGACCTAAAAGCTTTTTCTCTAAGGGTTGGAATATTTTTGACACTGTGATTGTGATTGGCAGCTTAATTCCATTAGGAGGTTCAACCGTATTATTAGCACGATTATTGAGAATCTTCCGCGTGTTGCGTTTAGTGTCTATGGTGCCAGAACTGCGAATGCTGATTAATGCCTTATTTAAAGCTATCCCACGCATGGGCTACATAGTGTTACTGATGTTTGTGATTTTTTATATTTATGGCGCAGTGGGTAGCATGTTATTCGGGCATATTAATGCATTTTTATGGGGAGATGTGTCTATTGCCATGTTGACCTTGTTTCGTATTTCTACCTTCGAATCATGGACATCTATTATGTACGAAACCATGGCCGTATACCCACTCAGCTGGATGTTTTATTTAAGCTTTATCTTCCTGACGACCTTTACCTTTTTAAACATGATGGTGGGCACGGTATTAGATGTGATGAGTGAAGAAAGCCGTTTAATGAGCGAAGCCAAATTGCAATTCGCCATTGAGCAGCAGGGCATATTGACCACTGAAAATGTTGGCAGCATAACAGCGCCTAATGGATTGGAGCCAACAAGTGAACGAGTTGCTGATAATGAAAATAGGCCCGCAACAGCGGCAGAAATAAAACAGCTGCATGCAAAAATTGATCAACTGACGGCTTTATTACTTCAGCAACAAAACACACAACGCCAGCCTTAACGTAAGGTTAAATATTCTCAAATCCGCTCACAACACCTCGCCCTTGATATTTTATCAGGGGCTTTTTTTATCGAATTCAGTTAGGTTAAGTTAGCTTTACCTTATTCAACTCAATTTGATTCAATCTTACGGTTAATCGATTCTTCATTTTTACAAGGAATGCCATTGCCATTATCTGCAAATGATATTAAAGCTCAAAACCATAGCCGCGCTAAGTCATATTGGCTTGGTGCACTGGCGGTCATGCCGTTAACTATCGCGGTTATCCCTTGGGGTATCTTAGCGGGTTCGCTTGCCCTTGAAACAGGTTTAACTGGCTTACAAAGTCAAGCCATGTCAGCGATTATTTTTGCCGGTAGCGCCCAGCTAGTGGCGTTAGGGATGATAAAAGCCGGCGTTGGTTTAAGCGGTATTCTTATCACCACCTTATTGATCACTTCACGCCATGTGCTATATGCCATGGCAATGCGTCACCGCATTAGCCCATTACCATTAAAATGGCGTTTATCCTTGGGTTTTTTATTAACCGATGAGCTATTTGCCATTGCGAATCAGGGGCAGCAACACAAGTTTGATCGCTGGTTTGCATTAGGTGGTGGATTAACCTTTTATTTAGGTTGGAATACTGCAACCTTCATTGGCATTGTTGCAGGGCAAAATATTGATAACTTGGGTGAATTAGGGCTCGATTTCGCCATTGCCGCCACTTTTATTGCCATTGTGGTGCCCAGCGTCACTAAGCCCTCGGTATTGATTTGTGTGTTGGTATCGTTAGTGCTGGCAGTGGTGTGCGCAGTGTTAGAAATACAATCAGGATTATTAATTGCCACGCTTACGGGGATGTTTGCGGGGTACGGTTACGCTAGTATTACCGCAGAGTCAGTGCATGATTCGGCTGGATCAGATAAACCAGATACGCCCGTGTCAATTGAGGAGACAAAATGATGATTTGGTTAACCATAATATTGATGGCAATCATCGTATTTGCCAGTCGTCATGCGTTACTTGAACCGAGAGTACCGATTAGATTAAGCCAAAAAACACTGACGTTTTTAAGTTATTCCGCCCCCGCAGTGTTAACCGCTATTTTTGCGCCAATAGTGTTTGCCCCAAATAATCAACTGGATTTATCGCTTTCTAATCCTTATCTCATCTGCGCTTTGGTTGCCACATTGCTGGCGTGGTTTACTAAAAATACCCTGTTAACGATAGTGATCAGCATGGGACTGTTTTTTATGCTGTAAGTCAGCGTTGATCAGTCAAACGTTGGATTAATGCTAGTTTGAGCATAAAATTTTAAACCTAATCAAGCTTGCCAGCGTAATGTACTGTCATCGAACTGTATTACGTTCACGGTAGTGTGGGTTATTAACAACAGTCCCTAGTATGCGACTTTGTCGATATGCTAAGGTAATGAAAAATAACAAATCTATCCTGATGAATAAGAGAAGTATATGAATAAGACGGTATTGATTACAGGCGTAGGTAAACGCATAGGCTATGCACTCGCAAAGTACTTTTTAGCCCGTGGGGATAACGTTATTGGTACTTATCGCAGTCACTACGACAGCATAGAGCAGTTACGTAAATTAGGCGCAACGCTGATCCAATGTGATTTAACCGAGAGTACCTCAATTGCCAATTTAATTGAGCAGGTTAACGGTGCTGCGCGTTTAGATTGCATTATTCATAACGCTTCAGATTGGTTACCCGACAACAACTCATTAAGCCCTGGCGAAACCATTAATCGCATGATGCAGGTCCATGTGAACGCACCCTATGAAATAAACTTGGCATTGGCCGACTTATTAATAAATAGCGCTCAACTAAATAACGATGCGATAGGGGCCAGTAATATTATTCATATCACTGACTATGTAGCCGAAAAGGGAAGCAAAAAACACATCGCCTATGCTGCCAGTAAAGCAGCACTTCACAATTTAACCTTATCTTTTGCCACCAAACTTGCACCACACGTTAAAGTTAACTCTATTGCGCCCGCGATGATTTTATTTAACGAACACGATGATGATGCTTATAAAGCTAATGCGTTAGCTAAAGCCATATTGCCAAAAGAAGCCGGAAATCAGGAAATTATCGCCCTAGTGGAGTACCTGCAATCAAGCCACTATGTCACTGGCCGTAGCTATGCGGTTGATGGTGGGCGGCAGTTAATGTAATGCTAGAGAGCAATTTACAAATAAAATATTTAGACTTCTAGATGGCTATTTGCTAGTGTGAATATCAGTGCAATATTCACACTGCTTATCATCAAAGGAAGGTATTATGTCAACGGCAAATTTGAAACTCGAATCGCTCGCGCTGCACCACGGCTATAAATCTGAAGCAACCACCAAGGCAGCAGCCGTGCCCATTTACCAAACCACCTCTTATACCTTTGATGACACCCAACATGGTGCTGATCTATTCGACTTAAAAGTGGCTGGTAATATTTACACCCGCATAATGAATCCCACAACAGATGTATTAGAGCAGCGTCTTGCCGCCATTGAAGGCGGTATTGCGGCATTAGCCGTAGCTTCAGGTATGGCGGCAATTACTTATGCGATTCAAGCCTTAACTCAGGTGGGTGATAACATCGTAAGCACCAGTCAATTATATGGTGGCACCTATAATTTATTTGCCCACACATTGCCACGCCAAGGCGTGGAAGTACGCATGGCCGCTTATGATGATTATGCTGGCCTTGAAGCCCTAATAGACGATAAAACCAAAGCCTTATTTTGTGAGTCGATTGGTAATCCTGCGGGTAACGTGGTCGATTTACAGCGTTTAGCCGATATTGCCCATAAACATGGGGTGCCGCTAGTGGTCGATAATACTGTGGCCACTCCGGTGCTGTGCCGCGCATTTGATCACGGCGCCGATATTGTTATTCATTCATTAACCAAATATATCGGCGGCCATGGCACCACTATTGGTGGGGTGATTATTGATTCCGGTAAATTTGATTGGGTTGCTAATAAAGCGCGTTTTGCCCTACTTAACCAGCCAGATCCGTCTTATCACGGCGTGGTTTATACCGAAGCATTTGGTCCCGCGGCCTTTATTGGTCGTTGTCGCGTAGTACCACTGCGCAACACCGGTGCAGCGTTATCGCCTCAAAGTGCCTTTTTATTACTGCAAGGCTTAGAAACCCTTAGCTTACGCATGGAACGCCACTGCAGTAATGCTTTGGCGTTGGCTGAGTATCTTGACACACACCCACAAGTGAGTTGGGTTAACTATGCAGCATTGCCAAATAGTCCACAGTTTGAACGTTGCCAAAAAATCACGGGTGGTAAAGCTTCAGGTATTATCAGTTTTGGTATTAAAGCGGCAGATGCGCAGGCCGGTAAAGTGGCGGGCGGTAAGTTTATTGATGCGCTACAAATGGTGTTACGTTTAGTCAACATTGGTGATGCCAAATCATTAGCCTGTCATCCAGCCAGTACCACCCACAGACAACTCGATGCAGCCGAACTAGCTAAAGCGGGAGTGTCGGAAGACTTAGTTAGAATTTCAGTGGGCATTGAGCATATCGACGATATTATTGCCGATGTCAGTCAAGCACTGGAAAAAGCATTAATAAGCTAAGTAACCAGAGTTCAGGTTATTGAGCCCATCTCTAAACCCGAGTTGAGGTTAATCACTTTGCTATTATTGAGTGAGTTTTACTAAGCTATAAAATAAGAATCCCCAATACAGCAAATGTACTGGGGATTTTTATCTTTACGCTACACAAGCCTTAGCACTTTCGTGCTTAGCTTGCGCATTTAGTTACGGGCTAAGCGTCTAGTTGGCGTGATCACTAATGGCAATGGTACATCCCAACACTCAACAGGCAAATGGCTCACCTGTTGGCAGTCGTGGGCAAATCCAACCGCAAAAGGTTTGTTGTCTACGCTGTGTTTCAAGGTTCTATCGTAATAACCGCCGCCCATGCCCATACGGTTACAGGCACCGTCAAATGCCACTAATGGGGTGACGATCATGTCTAGTTTAGGTGTTGGGAGCACGTCTTGTACATTCAGCTTCGGCTCAGAAATACCAAACTTGTTTCTCACTAATACCGACTCACTGTGGTAGTGACAAAACAATAAGTGTCCAGGGCAAAAAGGATGAATAATTGGCAAATAGGTTTTCACCCCAATGTGCCATAAGGCTTCAATCAATTTTTCAGTGGCCAATTCACCATCGTGGCTGAAATACAAAGCCACATGTTGGGCATTTTGTTGCTGAATTTCTGCCAACATATGACGGCTAGCAATTAATGCTAATTGATGTTGCTCAGCTGAGGTAAAGCTTTTACGTTCTTCACGAATATGACGGCGAATGAAATCGCGGCCCATTCCCTGGCTATCAAATAGGGCATAGCGCTCTTGTTTGCTTAATTCAAAACCAGAGTCTTGATGGGCTAGGTTGTCGATATTCACATGCTGATTATCAGCATCCACTGCAGACAATGCCTGATTAGCACTGTCTAAGTGTTTATTAATAGACGAGAAATAGGTGGTTTTAGCCGATGATAACCCTACTGGTGTTTCAGCAGTGTTCATGTAGCGAGTGATGGTCATAAATTAGGATGCTCCCCAGAATACCGTGGCTGGTGTAAGCCCTTGAACCGTAGGTTCAAGGCGGGTAAATGTTCATATCCTAAGGCTTCTCGATACGAGCCGAGCATGCACAATGTCAATGAAAGCATTCACCCTGGGTTTGTAAATATCGGCACAGGGACATTACCAACACACGCATATCCCAGGGAGCAAAACAGGTTGATAGTTGCTTAAGGCAAATATCTAAAACTGATTTTAGTCGTCCTTGCGACTTCGTTCAATCAACGAATTTTCAAGCGTAGATTGTAACAAAGAAATACGCTCGTCCATTTGCGCCATATAGTGTTTATTTTTCTGCTTTTCTTCAAACAATTCATTACCAATATTTAACGCGGCCATAATGGCTAATTCTTCGCGGCTTAAACTATTGGTACGGGTTTTAAGATTGGTGAGCTGTGCCTCAACCTCTCTGGCCACTGAGCGTAGGTTATCCTCACGTCCTTTTGGACATGCGATGGAGTAGGTGCGCCCTAAAAGGGTTATTTCAACAGCGCTGGTACTCATAACGTCGCGGCAAGATCCTTTATAAAAAAAGCATATATTGTTAAAGCCGAACTATATAGGTGTGGATTTAAAAGCGCAAGGCAAGCAGGCGCCTTTTTATCTATTTGCTGTATGTCTGAGCAAATCTGGCTTTTATCTCACATCGTGGCTGCAAGTATTTGGCGCTAATAGCGAACTCTGCTAGCATTGGGAAAGTTATCGCCCTTTAGGAAAGTACCATGGCAATCCCACCTTCATTATGTATCGACAACCTTAAAAAAGCCCTCGACGCCGCCGAAATTGGCCAGCACCCAGTAGAAGTTCACGGTGCATTGGTCGGCTTAATCTGTGGTGGTGTTGAACAGGATAACCAAACTTGGGTTGGCCCATTAATAGATTTAATGAATGATGGTAAGGCACTAGAAAGCAACTTACTCCAACTGATCACCGAGCTTTACCAAGATACCGTCACCCGTTTGGTTGATTTTGAATTCGGCTTCACCTTATTGTTGCCTGAAGAAGAAGTGTCGCTATCGCATCGCGTAGAAGCGCTATCATTATGGACCCAAAGCTTTTTAACGGGTATTGCCATTATTCAGCCTAAATTGAATCAGGCATCAGACGACGTAAAAGAAGTGATTAAAGATCTTGCTGAAATTGCTCAGGTAGAATTTGATGTAGGCGACGATGAAGAGTCAGAAGCAGCTTATATTGAGTTACAAGAGTTTGTGCGGATGGCCGCTATTTTATGTTATTCCGAGTTTGGCCCAGAGCCGGAAATGGACAATACCGAAACCACTCAAACCGTTCACTAATCATTTAGCCATATAATACATAAGCGATTGAGTTGAGATATGAATTCAGCATCAGCAGCATTGCAACCCTTTGATATTGTCATTATTGGCGGCGCCATGGCTGGCGCAACCCTAGCGTTAGGGCTTGCCAAGCTCAATCAAGGCCGAGCACAACCACTATCTATCGCCCTGATTGAAGCGCAGCAAGCCGACGACAGTCACCCTGGGTTTGATGCCCGATCGATTGCTATAGCCCACGGCTCTATTTTTGAACTCAATCGCTTAGGCATTTGGCCTGCGCTAAGCCATTTAGGCACAGCAATTCAAGATATTCATATTTCAGATCGCGGCCATTTTGGTATGACCGAACTGAACGCCAAGCCATTGGGCCTATCGGCACTCGGTCAGGTGGTTGAGCTCGCTCAAGTCGGACAGGTGCTATTTGAACAACTTAAACAAGCAGATATCACCTTATTCTGCCCCGCTAAACTTAGCCAACTCACCAGTGACGCGCACGGCCATTACTTAACTTTAGATAATGGTATTACCCTTAGTGCTAAATTGCTGGTGGCGGCAGACGGTGCTAATTCAGTGGTGCGCCAACAGTTAAAGCAAGAGGCCGAACAAATTGATTTTCAGCAAAGTGCTGTTGTCGCCAATGTTGAAACCGACAAACCGCATCAACACTGGGCATATGAAAGATTCACTGAAACCGGCCCGTTAGCCTTATTACCCATGAGCAATCAACCTGCGGTAAAAGGCCAAACGCTGCGTACATCAGGCCATGCCAGATTATCTCTGGTGTGGGCGGTTTCACCTCAACAGGCTGCGCAATTGGCACAGGCCGATGAAGCTGACTTTTTACAGCAATTACAACAGGCTTTTGGCAATCGGGCAGGGCGCTTTACCCAGGTTGGCAAGCGCGTGACTTACCCGTTAACCTTAACCACAATGGCGCGACCTATATTCCACCGTTGTGTGTTTGTTGGTAATGCCGCGCAAACCCTGCACCCCATTGCTGGACAAGGGTTTAATTTAGGCTTGCGCGATGTTGTTGGGCTGATCCAGGTGATTGAAACTGCACTTAAACAGGTTGACGATAACGCCCAGGGTAACCTAGTTCCTTTTGATGTTGGCTCCAGTGAGATTGTCCATCAATATTTGGCCGCACGTCAGAACGATCGTCACAGTACTTTGCGCAATATCGAATTTTTAGTGCGTGGCTTTTCAAATCAACATTGGCCACTGGTGGCAGGGCGCTCATTGGGGTTAAGGTTACTGTCATGGTTGCCACCGCTAAAACGGCCTGTGGCACAAATCGCCATGGGCTGGCGTTAACCTGTAATTCCTATACGCCAAGATTATGCACCGATTTACTTTTTCACTGATGCTTTAAAAGGACACTGCTATGTATACCAGCCAAACTTTTGATGTTGCCATTGTCGGTGGCGGAATGGTGGGATTAGCGACCGCCATTGGCTTAGCCGAAGCCAATTTAAAGGTGGTGGTCATTGATGCTAGTAGCACACAAGCCCCTAGCGGTGAGCCTAAACTGCGCGTTAGCGCCATTAATAAAGCCAGCCAACAGCTGCTCATTAACCTTGGTGCATGGCAATACCTTGACCACAGCCGCGTCAGCCCGTATCAAAAAATGATGGTATGGGACAAAGACGGCATAGGTAAAATTGAATTTGATGCCCACGCCATCAGCGAAAACCATCTTGGGGCGATCATTGAAAACGATGCCATTAGCTTTGCACTTGCCAAACGAGTCAGCGAGCTCAGCAATATCACCCATATCGAACAACAAAAACTGCAACGCGTGGCATTTGGCGAACGCGAAGCATGGTTAACCCTTGAAAATGGTGACAATATGTCAGCCGCGTTAGTTATCGGTGCTGATGGTGCTAATTCATGGGTACGCCAACAATGCCAAATTCCATTAACTTTTTGGGATTACGGCCACCATGCCATTGTTGCCACAGTGCGCACCGAACTCGCCCATGATGCCACCGCTCGTCAGGCCTTTTTACCCGACGGTCCACTGGCCATGCTGCCTCTTTATGAAGACAATCTGTGTTCAATTGTCTGGTCAACGTCACCACAACATGCCGAGCAATTGTTAGCGTTAGATGATGTCACGTTTGGTCATGCGTTAACTGCGGCTTTAGACAGTCGTTTAGGTGTGTGTGAAGTGGTCAGTGAGCGCCATGCCTTTCCGTTACGTATGCGTTATGCGCGTCATTTTGCCCGCCATCGTTTAGTGCTAGCCGGAGATGCGGCCCACACGATACACCCATTGGCAGGACAAGGGGTTAACTTAGGCTTTTTAGATGCCGCCAGCATTATTCAAACCGTGACAGAGTTGCATGAGCAAGGCAAAGATATTGGAGATTATCGTCATTTACGCGCTTTAGAGCGCTGGCGAAAAGCCGAGGCGATGGAAATGATTGCCACCATGGAAGCCTTCAAACGCCTGTTTGCTGGACGCAATCCATTGAAGAAAGCCATCCGCGACATCGGATTATCACTGGTTGATAATGTTGCTGGTCTGAAAACAGTGTTCGTCAGACAGGCCATGGGCAACAAGATGACATTACCTAAACTGTGTCGTGAATCAATTTCATCTTGAGAATCTTTAAAATCGCTTATATATCAGGTGATCTAGCCCTATAGATGATTTTTATCTAAAAGGGTTGTAAATTTATTACATATGTCGCATTAGCTAAACTAATGATGACTCGGTCGGATTAGAAAATTTTTTTGTATACAATCCAACTCTGCCGAGTATAATTTTGGCCGAATTTTAGCAAATACCTAGGCTGTGTTTTTAACATGGCACTACCCACAATAAGGGATAAGAATGGCTAGCAAAACGGTACTCTTCAACAAGCATTTAGAATCGAACGCCAAGATGGTGGATTTCCACGGCTGGGAAATGCCAATTAACTATGGTTCGCAAATCGAAGAGCATCACGCTGTTCGTCAAGACGCGGGTATGTTTGACGTGTCACACATGACAGTGGTCGATGTGACTGGCACTGATGCATGTGCATTCTTACGTAAGCTTTTAGCTAACGATGTCGCCAAACTTACCGTACCAGGTAAAGCCTTATACGGCGGTATGCTAGACGAAAACGCTGGCATCATCGACGACCTTATTACTTACTACTTAACTGACACCCATTATCGTGTTGTGGTTAACTCAGCGACCCGTGAAAAAGACCTAGCATGGATCAACAAGCAAGCTGCTGCCTTTGATGTCACCATCACTGAGCGCCCAGAGCTAGCAATGATCGCCGTGCAAGGCCCTAACGCTAAAGCAAAAGCGGCTAAAGTATTTAATGCCGAGCAAAATGCTGCAATTGAAGGCATGAAGCCATTCTTTGGAGTGCAATCTGGCAGCCTATTTATTGCTACCACAGGATATACCGGTGAAGCTGGCTACGAAATTATCGTGCCAGAAACCGAAGCAGAAGCTCTATGGCAAGCGCTATTAGATGTAGAAGTGCGTCCATGTGGTTTAGGCGCTCGTGACACATTACGTTTAGAAGCTGGTATGAACCTATACGGTTTAGACATGGACGAAAGCATTAACCCACTTGCTGCTAACATGGGTTGGACCGTAGCTTGGGAGCCAAGCGATCGTGACTTTATTGGTCGCGCCGCATTAACCCAATTAAAAGCTGCGGGTACCGACAAATTAGTTGGCTTGGTTATGGAAGAAAAAGGCGTTTTACGCCATGATATGCCAGTGTTTTTCACCGACGAAAACGGTGTAGAGCATCAAGGTGCGATCACCAGCGGGACTTTCTCGCCAACTTTAGGCTATTCTATTGCCATGGCGCGTGTACCAAATGGTATTGGTGCAGTTGCCGAAGTTGAAATGCGTAAAAAACGCGTTGCGGTAAAAGTGATAGCCCCAAGCTTTGTACGTAACGGCAAACAAGCATTCTAAATTAAGCAGTTTGCTAGGCATGGATCATGTCTGGCTAGCTGGACAATTTTTTACAACAGATTACAGAACCAGATTAAAGGACAACGACAATGAGCAACATTCCAGCAGATTTGAAATATGCTTCTTCACACGAGTGGATCCGTCTTGAAACTGACGGTAGCTACACAGTAGGTATTACTGAGCACGCTCAAGAGTTATTAGGTGACATGGTATTCGTAGAATTACCAGAAGTGGGTGACACGGTTACAGCGGGTGAAGACTGTGCTGTGGCTGAATCTGTTAAAGCTGCATCTGACATCTATGCGCCAATTTCTGGTGAAGTGATTGCCATCAACGAAGCCTTAGAAGACTCGCCAGAGTTAGTTAACAGCGATGCATTTGGCGATGGTTGGTTCTTCCGCGTTATGCCATCTGATGCATCTGAAGCAGACGGTCTATTAGATGCTGAAGGCTATCAAGAAGTTATCGACGAAGAGTAAATCTTGTCGGCACTGAGAAGCTCCCTCGGGAGCTTCTTTGTTTTGTGTGGCGCGCTGTAACACGTCATTAGATAAAAATATCAACAAAAAAACACTTTTTGGAAGATATCGACGTATAACACCCACTCACACGTACCACTATTTCACACATACCCAGTAACTGTGCCCTACAGCCCACTACTGGCAAATTTGGAACAAGGTTAATCATGACCAAGCAAACGCTTACACAATTAGAACAGCACGAATTATTTTTAACGCGTCACATTGGCCCTAATGCTGCTCAACAACAAGAAATGTTGAACTTTGTTGGTGCTGAATCGTTAGAAGATTTAACCGCGCAAACTGTGCCGGGTAAAATTCGTTTACCGCAAGAATTAACCATTGGTGATTCATGTGGTGAAGCTGAAGGTATCAGCTACATCCGTAACATTGCCGATAAAAATAAAGTGTTCAAAAACTATATCGGTATGGGTTATTACGGCGTACAAGTACCCAATGTTATTTTGCGTAATGTGTTTGAAAATCCAGGTTGGTATACAGCGTACACGCCTTATCAGCCAGAAATCGCCCAAGGTCGTTTAGAAGCTATTCTTAACTTCCAACAAATGTCGATGGACTTAACCGGTCTTGATTTAGCATCAGCATCATTATTAGATGAAGCCACCGCAGCGGCAGAAGCCATGGCACTCGCTAAGCGTGTGTCGAAAGCGAAAAAAGCCAATACTTTCTTCGTTGCCGACGATGTGTTCCCACAAACATTAGACGTGGTTAAAACCCGTGCTGAATGTTTTGGTTTTGAAGTTGTAGTAGGCCCAGCGCATGAAGCCGTTAACTACGAGCTATTTGGTGCATTGTTCCAATACACAAACCGTCACGGTCAAATTACTGATTACACAGAGCTATTTGCTACCTTACGTGAAAGCAAAGCGATTATTACTGTTGCTGCTGACATCATGTCGTTAGTGTTACTTAAATCACCAGGCGCTATGGGCGCAGACGTGGTATTTGGTAGTGCACAACGTTTTGGCGTACCAATGGGATACGGTGGACCACACGCTGCATTTTTCGTTGCCCGTGATGAGCACAAGCGTTCAATGCCAGGTCGTATCATTGGTGTGTCAAAAGACACCCGTGGTAACCAAGCATTGCGTATGGCCATGCAAACGCGCGAGCAACATATTCGCCGTGAAAAAGCCAACTCAAACATCTGTACTGCGCAAATTTTACTTGCCAACATGGCATCGTTCTACGCAGTATTCCACGGCCCACAAGGCTTAAAAACGATTGCATCACGCATTAATCGTTTTACAGATATCTTAGCAACAGGCTTACAGGCTAAAGGCTTAAACCTAGTAAACAGCACTTGGTTTGATACCATCAGTGTTGCAGGCGCAGACGTAGCAGCTATCAATACCCGTGCACTTGCTGCAGGTATTAACTTACGTATCGACGCCGACGGCGTATTTGGTGTCAGCTTAGATGAAACCACAGTACGTGCCGATGTTGCGGCATTATTTGATGTGATTTTAGGCGCAGGCCATGGTTTAGACGTTGGCGCGTTAGATGCACAAGTGATTGCTAATGCGAGCTCATCCATTCCAGCGGCGCTTATCCGTCAAGACGCAGTATTAACCCATCCAACATTCAATCGCTACCAAAGCGAAACTGAAATGATGCGTTATATCAAGCGTTTAGAAAACAAAGATTTAGCATTAAACCACTCAATGATTTCATTGGGTTCATGTACTATGAAGCTAAACGCTGCAGTAGAAATGCTGCCAGTTAGCTGGCCAGAATTTGCTAACATGCACCCATTCTGTCCGTTAGACCAAGCGCAAGGCTACACTCAGTTAATTACTGAGTTATCAGACTACCTAGTTAACATCACAGGTTACGATGCAGTTTGTATCCAGCCTAACTCTGGTGCACAAGGTGAATACGCTGGTTTATTAGCCATCAAAAAGTACCACGAGTCTCGCGGCGACGCGCACCGTGATATCTGTTTAATTCCACAATCGGCACACGGTACTAACCCAGCATCTGCACAGCTTGCAGGTATGAAAGTGGTAGTAACCGCCTGTGATAAAGAAGGTAACGTTGATTTAGAAGATCTACGCGCTAAAGCAAGCGAGCTTGCAGACAGCTTATCGTGCATCATGATCACGTACCCATCTACCCACGGTGTGTATGAAGAATCCATCCGCGAAGTATGTGAAATTGTTCACCAATACGGTGGTCAAGTGTACCTAGACGGTGCCAACATGAACGCACAGGTTGGGTTAACTTCTCCTGGCTTTATCGGCGCAGACGTATCGCACTTAAACTTACACAAAACCTTTGCTATCCCGCACGGCGGTGGTGGTCCAGGTATGGGCCCAATTGGTGTTAAAGCACACCTAGCGCCATTTGTAGCGGGTCACGTTGTGGTTAAGCCTGGTCGTGAAAGCGACAACAACGGCGCAGTTTCTGCCGCGCCATACGGCAGCGCCAGCATTTTACCTATCAGCTGGATGTACATTAAGTTGTTAGGCACTAAAGGCGTAACTCAATCTACGCAAACAGCGCTGTTAAATGCTAACTACGTGATGAAAAAGCTATCAGCATACTACCCAGTATTATTTACTGGCCGTAATGACCGCGTCGCCCACGAATGTATTTTAGATTTACGCCCGCTAAAAGAAGCATCAGGCGTGACTGAAATGGACATCGCTAAGCGTCTAAACGACTACGGCTTCCACGCCCCAACCATGAGCTTCCCAGTAGCGGGCACGCTAATGATTGAGCCAACAGAATCAGAGTCGAAAGTAGAGTTAGACCGCTTCATCGAAGCTATGGTTTCTATTCGCGCTGAGATTGCTAAAGTGGAATCAGGCGAGTGGCCAGCGGACAACAACCCATTACACAATGCACCACACACCATGGCCGACATTATGGATGTAGAGTTTGACTCACGCCCATACAGCCGTGAAGTGGCCGTGTTCCCAACCGCATCAGTTAAGGCCAACAAGTTCTGGCCAACGGTGAACCGTATTGATGATGTTTATGGGGATCGTAATTTGATGTGTTCTTGTGCACCACTATCTGATTACGAATAATTGCTGCTTAGGCTTGATAATACGGCTTCAGTTTAAGGTTTTCGCTGCTCATTGACACCAGTCAACTCCGCGGCGAAAACCTCAAACTTCATTGTCTTATCATCGCCAGCGACGCAATTATGGTGGTAGTGGGCTTCATTGAAGTATTCTGTGTAAAAGCATTTAAAAAGCGACCTTCTGGTCGTTTTTTTGTTTTTGTTAAGTTGATATTGAACAAGTTAGTTGGTATAAGTAATTGTTTTTATAGCTATAATCAGAAAGGTGACTAGGTGTGAATATTAGTGGAGTTGTGGTTGCCAATAATTATAGACTGACTAAAAATTAACTAATACTATAATGCTAACTGAAGGTTTTAGTCGTTTCTTGCAGTATTAATCGAAGGAATTCAATAATGAAATGGTTACCTGCTAAGTGGGTGTTAGATAAAGAGGCAGAACTATCATTTCAACAATCTTTAAATCAACGCTCACGCACAAATGCAGAAATGATGAGTTACATCTTAATTACGGTGTTGCTATTTTTTACCCTTTCTTCATTTGCAGCCGCTAATTATACTTTCACCGATATCTTAACCCGTATCATCAGCCTCATAATTGCAATGGTAATGATTTTCAGTATTAAAAAATCAGCCGCCTGTTACCTTGATTCGATAATGTTATTTTTTGCGGTACTGTTTACCCTCATCAATGGTTTATTCTTTTATAGCTATGCTATTAATCATCAAGAGCTTCATGAAGGCGGCCCTATGCTGTCAGCCATTTTTATTACAGCCATTCCCATACTTCACTTAGGGCAAAAGTTCATTATTTGGCTGTTGCTGGGTGTCGCTCTGCTTATAATCCAATTCAACACCGAGGTGGATATCATTTGGAGTATAAACTTCTATGTGATGACAGTTGCCATCATGACCGCGATGCAATATCAAACGGATGTGCTGCTGAGAAAACAATATAAATACGAGTTAATTCAAGCACAAAAGGCGCAAACTGATGAGTTGACAGGAATTCATAATCGCTATAATTTCGAAAAGCAATTCTCGACTCTGTTACATAATTTAAAACAGGGGCAGTACCTTTCATTGGCTATGATCGACGTTGATCACTTTAAAAAATATAATGATCGCTACGGGCATTTAATGGGCGATAAAGCCTTGGTCAGCTTTGCCCAGTTACTTTCAATCCAAGGTGCCGATATGGTGGTGCGCTTTGGTGGCGAAGAATTTATTTTGGTTTCTGTTAGTTCAAATCAAAATCAGCACTGGCTTGAAGATCTCCCCATGCAGCTTAAGCGGCTCGAGATTGAGCATAGCGATTCAGCAACCGGGTACCTGTCAGCATCAGCTGGGGTGGTAAGTGTTAGTGCCAATCAGCGTCATCTAGTTAATAAAACCAAGCTTTTAACCTTAGCCGATCGCTGTTTATACCAAGCTAAAAAAGCAGGTAGAAACCAAGTGAGCCGCCAAAAGGTATCTCTTTAAGAATAAGACTTAAGTTACGGTTGAGGCAAAAGTTGAAGTTGATGCTGAGAATAAACTTGAGTTCACCGCCAAATGGCATCATTCAGAAGGGTATTTGGTTTATGGGCGCATCGCTGGGTAACTTAATACCAGGGGTAGCAGGATAAATTAGTACTTTACCGATGCAAGAATTATTGACTATTGTGGCGAGCGTTTCAGTGATTGCGGGAGTCATCTATTTGCTAATTTCGCCCTTGGAGAGGCACGTAAAAGTAAACGTGAAAGCCAAAGAACTTGTGATTGATTAATCGTGGGATAAGTGGTGGGTAAATGAGTGGAGAAATTGGGTCTAGACGAAGTAAGTAGTTTCGTTCAAATGCTAAACGAGAACCTTGGTACTACATCACTACGTAGCACCAAGGATACAGCTAAAAGGGCAGTTAAGCGGCTGATAAACATAAGTCTTTGAGGCTGCTGAAGCCTCACTGCCCCCCGTTATTCTGTTAGGGAAACACTCAAACCAAGAACCGCAGCATTGCCCAACCAGGTCAAAAACACAGCAACTTGGTTGAGCAAACACGTGAATATTATAAAAAATTGTCAACAGACACCGCTTTGCGCTGAGTGTCATTGGCCAGAAAATCTTTGATAACAGCAATATGGCCTTGCCCAGCAATCACCAAAACTCGCTTGCCCGGGCTGGCCGCTAGTTGAATGTTGGCATACATGCGAAAGTTTCTGTGCCACCAACTTGCCGAAGCATCTGCGCCAACAAAGTTATCCCCAGCACCCACTTCATTGCTGAGTAAGTAAATGGATTGATTCAGCCGATATTGTTGTTCTGAATTCATCGCACGCAACACGCCTGCCAGGCTCAATGTCTGATGCATTTCGTTACTTTGGGCAGTAACCTCCGCAATCAAGGTATCAAAAGCCGCTTGAATGGCCGGTGCCTTTCTTGGCATTTGTTCAAACAGCTGCTCAGCATTCCAATGTATGTCCTGCTCGTCGAAGCAGCGCACGGCGCTACCGCCTGCGGCTTTAGCCACCCTGAATCCGAGTTGATAACTCTCATTCACTGGCAGTGTAAATTCGCCTTTTAAATACTGTTGATATTGCTCATCAAGCTTACCCTGAAAGCTTATAGGACACTCCAGCAAAACATCTGTTGGGGTAAAATCCTTCGCCAGTTTTTGGCTGAAGGTTTGTAAATACTGCTGACTGTCAGCAGAGGTAACATCCAGCACAGACGTTTTTACCGTGTCCAAACCAGGGTTAGTAAAGTGAAAAGTACCCAGTAACATAATTTGCGCTGGCTCTTCAGCACGAACAGTTTGAGCCCCTATTAACAGTGTGGTTGCTAGAAAGACTAAAGCGGATAATTTTTTCATTAAAATAACCTTATGAGTTTTTGAAATTAAACATCAATCAGCGAAAAACATGCCAAAACTTAAGTTGTTGTTTTATATGTAATTACAATATAAAAATGCAAGCTTCTACTTTATAGTTTGAGAGCTATTAGTAGAACTGACCATTTTTTCGTGTGTCACGCTAAAGATAAGAGGGAATTCCTCAGACTCTGCGGAAAAGTGGGGTCAGAGTCTGACGAATCCCCACAAAAGAATGAATAAAAATAATGAGATAGGTTAAAAACTGAGGAACATTCATGGCATTTGGTG